>NZ_RAWC01000322.1:0-7554 GCF_003611685.1 Corallococcus sp. CA049B
GCTTCGACGTCCCTCCCGTTCCACCCGTGCGGCCCGGAATCGTCAGCTTCTGGCCCACGAAAATCTTGTTCGGGTTCGAGATGTGGTTCGCCTGCTGCAACGCCCCCACCGTCGTCCCGTACCGCCCCGCGATGCCGCTCAGCGTGTCCCCGCTGCGCACCGTGTACGAAGCGCCCCCGGACGGCGGCGGCTTCGACGTCACCGGCGCCGCGCCTCCACCCGCCCCCGGAATCGTCAGCCGCTGGCCCACGTAGATCTTGTTCGGGTTCGCGATGCCGTTCGCCTTCGCCAGCGCGCCCACCGTCGTCCCGTACCGCCCCGCGATGCCGCTCAGCGTGTCCCCGCTGCGCACCGTGTAGCTGCCCGCCTTCGACGGCGCCGCCTGGAACCCGTCCGGGACCGTCAGCCTCTGGCCCACGCGGATGAGGTTCGCGTTCGCGATGTGGTTCGTCTTCTGGAGCGAAGCCACCGACGTGTTGTAGCGCTGCGCGAGGCCGCTCAACGTGTCGCCGCTGCGAACGGAATAGGTCGTCACGGTTGAAACTCCGGGGAAAAGAGGTAAATCAGTGCCCGGATTTTCGCGACGCCTGGGAATTAGTTTCCCAGGAAGGCCTACTTTTCAGGTTGCTGCATCTATCCGCTATTCCTGCATCTTCGAGTCACGCAACCGTGACTGAAGGTCGCGGGCGGCGCGGGTGTCGTGCATCACGACGAGGCTCTGCACGTAGTACGCGAGCGCCCAGAGGTTCTCCTCCGGGATGGCGCCCTTCCACGACGGCATGGCGGCGCCGCCGACGCCCGCGGCCATCACGCGGTAGAGGTCCTCGCGCTGGGCCTGCGCGGTGTACGGCTGGCCCTCCACGCGGGTGTCCTGCGGCCACACGGTGCGCAGGCGGTGGAAGAGGAAGTCCGGCGGCAGCACCTTGGCGAACTGCGTGGCCTCCCCCTTCGCGTCCACGGTGAGCGAGTAGTCCGAATCCCTCTGCAGCGCGGTGTACGGATCCGCGTTCGCCAGGTTCACCTTGCGGCCGGTGACGCTCTCCGTGAGCGCGGCGAGCTCCGCTCGGGGCAGGTACGCGACGTGGCAGCTGGCGCAGCCCGCGTTGCCCTTGCCGGCCACGTGGTAGACGGTGCGGCCGCGCTCCACGGCCTCGGCTTCACGGCCCTTCCACGGGTCGTCGGACAGGGCGATGGCCGCGCCGGGGGACTCCTGCTTCCAGCGCGGGCTGAAGGTCTTGAGGTACTGCACCACGGCGTCCACGTCCGCCGGAGGCACGTCCCACGCGAACATGGGCGTGCCGTGCAGCCCCCGCCGCAGCGTGCGCTTCAGCGCGTCGTCGGTGGGCAGCTCTCCCGCGGCCACGCCGCCGAACTTGTAGAGGCCCTGGAGGAAGTTGCGCGGAGGGGGCCGCATCCCGGTGCCCGCAGGGCCCTGGCCGTCGCCCTTCTCACCGTGACAGGACGCGCAGTAGTGCGTGTAGACGTCGTATCCGCGCGCCAGCGTCGCGGCGGGGATGACGGTGCCGTCCGCGAGCTTCAGGGGCTCGAAGGTGGGCGTCTCCTTGCGGCACGCGGGAGCAAGCGCCCCCAACGCGAGCACGGCGAGCACACGGAACGAGAAGCAGGGAGTGGGCTTCATGGGAGGTACACCACCGCGAAGAGGACGCCGTACATCACCGTCGAACACCACCAGCCGGGCAAGGCGCGCCGCAACAGAGCGCTCGCGTCCTGACCGCGAAGGACGCGGAGTCCCGCGCGCAGCACCCCCACGAGCACGACCGCCAGGTGCGCGGCCTGCACCGCCGACAGGCCATACAGCGCGGAGGCGAAGACGCCGCTGTCGGGGATGCGCAGGTCCCGGTACCAGAACAGCACGTGCAGCCACGCCGCCTGCGTCGCGAGAAACACCGCCCCGGTGCCCAGCACGCCCGCCAACGTGAGCCGGTTCGGTCGCGGCTGCCTGAGCACGACGTGCAGCAGCACGACCCCGATGACGAGGAGTCCCCCGGCCAGCGCGGGCACGAGTGCTCCAGGGCGCGCGGACACGGGAGGCCAGAAGCCGCGCAGCCGGTAGAAGCCCGCGGAGAAGGCCATCGCGCAGAAGAGCATCACCACCGCGCCGTGCGCGATGACGACTCCGAACCAGAGGTTCGCTTCGTCGCGCTGGGGGGACGTGGAGGCCAGCGTCCCGGCGGGGTCGTTCGTGCTCACGGGGCAGGACTCTCGCATGCCTGGGCCCGGCGGAAAGCACCAGGAAGCCGGGCGGCCCCCCGTCCCTCGGAGCGGCGCCCATCGGCCGAATCACCTCCGCGCATCACACCCGTGCGCCTCGCCATGCCGCGACGACGCAAGAACCCCGAGTGCGTCCCGGCCCGCCGGTAGTAGCCTGCCGCGCCGACCCCGATGGAACCCGCGCCCACTCCGCTCGCAGCGCCGTCCCCGTCCGTCCCTCCTCGCGCTTCGAGGGGCCTGGACCTCTGGCCGTTGATCATCGTGGCGCTGGGCGCCTGGGTGCTGCGCGCGCTGGCGTTCTTCCATCGCTCCGGCGCCATGGGCTACCCCATGGACTACGACGAGGGCGTGTACTTCTCCGCCGCGTCGCTCCTGCTGCGCGGGGACCTGCCCTACCGCGACTTCATCTTCGTCCATCCTCCCGGAAGCCTCCTGCTCTGGGCTCCCGGCGCCGCGCTCACGCTGGGGCTCGACGCGGCCACCGCCTACGGCATCGCCCGCTACCTCGCCGCCGCAGTGGGCGCGCTGTGCGTGTTCCTCGCCGGCCGGGTCGCCTGGCGCGCCTGGGGGCCGCTCGCGGGCTGCGTGGCCGCGCTCGCCTATGCCGCGTATCCGGAGGCCGCCCTCGTGGAGCGCGGCACCTTCCTCGAACCCCTGCTCAACGTCCTGTGCCTGGGCTTCGCGAACCTCTGGCTCGCCTCCGGCACCCACTCCCGAGCCCGCCGCATCGGCGCGGGCGTGCTCCTGGGGCTCGCCATCTCCGTGAAGATTCCGGGCGGACTGTGGCTCGTCGCCGCGCTGCTCTCGCGCCCGGGGAAGGAGTCCTGGCGCCACGCGCTCCTGCCCGTGCTCGTCGCGTTCGCCACCTTCGTCGTCGTCGTGGGCCCCCTGGCCGCGCTTGCCCCTTCCGAGTTCTTCCGCGACGTCATCACCTTCCAGGCCGTGCGTCCTCCGGACGGTGAGCTGGACCGCTGGCTGCGCCTGCGTGAGGTCTTCCACGAGCGCCGGTGGGGCGAGGTCCTCCTCGCCCTCGTGGGCCTGGGCACCGCGTGCGTGCGCGCCTTCCGTGCCGCTCCGGAGCACCGCCCCGCCACGCGCTTCTTCGCCTGCGCGTTCGTCCTCAGCGTGGTCCTGTTCCTCGCGTCACGGACCTACTGGAACCAGTACAACGCGCACCTCGCCGCTTCGGAGGCCGTGCTCGCGGGCCTGGGCGCCTCCGTGCTCCACGCCTTCAGCACCCGCTGGGGCCGCACGACCTCACGCGCCGTGGCCGCGCTCCTGCTCGCCGCCGCGTTCGTTCCCGGCGCGCGGCACGTCTACCAGAGCGCCCAACTGCAGGCCCCGGACGTGGTGGCGCTCGCGAAGCACATCCGCGCGGACGTGCCTCCCAATGCGTGCCTCTTCTCCTTCGAGCCCGGCTGGGCGCTCGCGGCGGGCCGGCTCCCCATGGGCGCCACGCCCATCGTGGATGGCTACGCCACCATGCTCCAGGACGCCATGAGCACCGGCGACCGCTTCGAGACCACCGACGAGGCCCTCTCCTCCTCCGACGCCCAGCAGGCCCTGCGCATCACGCTGGGCGCCTGCCGCTTCGTCGTCCTCGGTTGGCGGGGCGAGTGGCAGCTCACGCCAGAGAGCCGCCCCTGGTTCAAGCAGCGCTTCATCCGCCGCTTCCCCGAAGGCGGCGCCGGAGGCGTGGACCTCTGGGAGCGCCGCTAGCCGGCGCCCTCCACCCCGGGCACCGGCGGCGCCACCGGCTCCGCCACGGGCACACCCGAGGGCAGCGGCTCCGCCTGACCAATCCAATCGCGACCCAGTTGCTCCTGTACCTCCGGTTGCGACAGCGCATGCGGCCCGCGCAGCACCACGGCGCCAGGGCCTGCGTCCATCCACTCCAGCGTGCCCACCCGCCACGGGTTCGGCTCCGCGGCCCGGCCCCACTTGAGCGTCCGCACCAGGTTCACCACGAACACCAACTGCACTGCGCCCAGCGCGAACGCGGCCCAGCTGGTCCACCGGTTCAACGTGAGCAGGTGCGCGAGGAACGTGTACTGGTACGGGTCATAGAGCCGCCGCAGCTGCCCCGCGTAGCCCGCCACCAGCTGGCCGCCGAAGACGGCGATGAACAGCACCGCGCTCAGGAGCACGTGCACCTTGGCCATGCGCTCGTCCAACGCGCGCCCGTACATGCGGGGGAACCAGAAGTAGAGCCCCGCGAACACCGCGAGGAAGCTGGCCGCGCCCATCGTCAGGTGGAAGTGGCCCACCACCCACATCGTCCCGTGCAGCGGCACGTCCGTCGCCACCGCGCCCAGCGCCAGCCCCGTGATGCCGCCCAGGCCGAAGACCACCATCGTCGCCAGCGCCGCGAGCATCGGCGACGTGAGCCGCACGCTGCCCCGCCACAGCGTCATCAGCCAGTTGAGGAACATCACCTGCGCCGGCAATGAAATCAGCAGCGTCAGCACCATGAACGTGCGCCCCAGCACCGGCGCCATCCCGCTGGTGAACAGGTGGTGCGCGTACACCGCGCCGCTCAGCGCCGTCACCACGCCCATGGCCCCCGCCGTCAGCCGGTAGCCGTGCGCGGGCTTGCGGCTGAAGAACGCCACGAAGTCCCCCACCATGCCCCACGCGGGCAGGATGAGGATGTAGACCTCCGGGTGGCCGAACAGCCAGAACAGGTGCTGGTACACCACCGGGTCGCCGCCCCCGCCCACCGCCGCCGCGCCCGCGATGAAGAACTGCGTGCCCGCCACCCGGTCCAAGAGCAGCAGCACCGTGGCCGCCGCCAGCACCGGCACGAACAGCACGTTGAGCACCGCGCCGTAGAACAGCCCCCACACCACCAGCGGCATCCGGTCCCACGTCATCCCCGGCGCGCGGCAGCGCACCACCGTGACGACGAAGTTGAGCCCGTACAGGAACGCGGACACGCCCACGCACAGCACCGCCACCGTCACCAGCGTCTGCCCCAGCCCCGGCGTGAACGCGGGCGTCGCCAGCGGCGGATACGACGTCCACCCCGCGCTCGCCGGCCCCAGCCGCACGACGAACGACACCAGCATCAGCGCGCCGCCCACCGCGTAGGCCCAGAAGCCGAACGGCGACAGCCGGGGGAACGCCATCTGCTTCGACCCGAGGGCCAGCGGCAGCACGAAGTGCCCCAGCGCCCCGAAGAGCAGCGGCGTCACCGCGAAGAAGATCATCAACAGGCCGTGCATCGTGAACACGGCCGTGTACGTGGGCGGGGTGAGCGCGCCCTTCGACTCGGGCAGCACCCACGCGAGCCCCGGCACCGGCTGCCCGGGCCACGCCCACTGGAAGCGGATGAGCATGGCCAGGAGGCCACCTATCAGCAGGAACAGGAACCCGCCCCACAGGTACTGCCGCGCCACGCGCTGGGGGTCCGTCGTCCAGAGCGACTTCAGCAGCGCCCCCGCCTTCATGGCGTCCTCCACACCCAGCCCCAGTGGGCCGCGGTGTCATCCGGGTCGTAGCCCTGCTCCGCCTTGAGGCTCGCCTCGCGCAGCCACGCCGCGTACGCCTCCGGGGACAGCGCCGTCAGCATGCCGCGCATCCGGTAGTGGCTGGTGCCGCAGTGCTGGTAGCAGGCCACCTCCCACGCGCCCTCGCGAGCGGCCTGGAACCACGTCTGGTTCACGCGGCCCGGGATGGCGTCCAGCTTCACGCAGAAGATGGCGCGCGTGCAGGAGCACACCGCGAAGCTGGGGACGAACCTCCAGCTGGTGTCCTTCTCCGTGGATCCGGCCTACGACACCCCGGAGCGGCTGGCCGAGTACGGGACGAAGTACAAAGCGGACTTCACCCGCTGGAACTTCCTCACCGGCGACTACGCCACCCTCAAGGACACCATCGTCCAGGGCTTCAAGATCAGCATGGGCCGCGAGCCCGGCGCCCCCGAGGACGACCTGCTCTCCATCTTCCACGGCACCCACTTCGTGCTGGTGGACGGCACCGGAGAGATTCGCGGCTACTACGACAGCGCGGACCCCGAGGCGACCCAGAAGCTGGAGACCGACGCCTTCCGCATCACCCGCGAAGAGGGCTGAGCCCCGCCCCTTCCTGATCGCGCCCACACTCCAGGTGCGACACACCGGGTCGCGTCCCACCCCCGGCTCCGAGCCCGTAACGGAGCCGAAACCGGAGCCCGCAAAGCCGAAGGGCCGGCCCCCACCTCGCGGTGAGTACCGGCCCTCGCGCCTGAGTCACGCCAGCTTCAGCGGGGAGCTCAGTTGATGAGCTGCGCCTGACCGTACGCCATCAGGTTCTGGAAGTTCTGCTGCGCGGGCTGCGAGGCCAGCGCGCCGACCTTGTCCGCGCCCTGCTTCACGGTGGTCGCGATGTCCGCGATGGACTTCACGGTGGGGGCGAACTGGGTCAGCTTGTTCAGGCCGGCCAGGGGGCCCTGGGCCAGCATGGACGCGCCGGAGTCGATGAACTTGTCCACGAACGGCTTCGCCAGGTTGCCCAGGCCGAACGGGAGCTTGTCCAGGAGGCCGCCCGCGATGCCCTTCAGGCCGCCCGCGATGGCGCCCATGGGGTTCTGCACGAAGTTCAGCGCCTTGCCCGCGATGTTCGCGACGCCGCCCGCGATCTTGCCGACAGTCTTCGCGACGCTGCTGACAACCTTGCCGATGCCGCCCATGGTGATACCCCCTACTTAAAGTGGTTTGGAGAGTGTGTGCCGGAGTGAAGCTGCAAAAGGATTCTCGGAGGGGGGAGGAAAATGTTTCCTCCCCATTTTCCGATCAATTTCACGGAGATTCCGGGCGAGCTTCAGCCGCGGGTTCCGCCGCCGCCCTTCTTCAGCTGGTCCATCAGCTCCTGGCGCTTCGCCTCGTCCTGGGGCGTCTGGGGGGCCTCGCCCGTGGGGTTCAGCGCGGGCTTGCCGGCGGCGGCGGCGCCCTTGCCGGCCTCGAACTCGGACTTGGCGAAGGGGTTGCCCTGGCCGGGCAGCTCACCCTTGGCGCCCGCGACCAGGAACTCGCCGACCTCCTCCACCGTGTGCACGGGGAAGCCGTTCGCCTTCAGCTCCTCGTCGGACACGACGTTGAGCATGGGCTCCTTGTCCTTGTCCTGCGCGTACTCGAGCACCAGCTCGACGTAGTCCTCCAGCTTCATGCCCACGGCATCCGCGATGCGCTTCGTCTCGGGATCCTTGAGGAGCTCCGCGCGGACGACTTCCACGGGACGGGACAGACCACGCTTCTTGCCAGGGGCTTGCTGGGACATTGCGGTTTCGCTCCGGAGAGGAGAGGAAAGACGGCTGGGAACAACTCTAGCCCATCTTTCCAGTAG
>NZ_RAWC01000323.1:0-7463 GCF_003611685.1 Corallococcus sp. CA049B
GGCATGGGGATGGTCATCGGTCGTGCATGGCTTTCGGCGTTGTCGTTGGTGGTGGGCGCGGCCCCAGCGTTCGCGCAGGGCTCCTCCGTCCAACTGGATCCGATGACCGTGCGCCGGGTGGCGGACGTCACCTCCGCCCCCCGCCTGGAGCTGGACTCCCGGGGACCTGACACGCGGCCCACCGTGGAGTTGAACGGGCGCCTCTATTTCCTCGCCACCCCGGGCAGCGCCGGCTCCGGCTCCGACGTCCGGGAGCTGTGGGTGACGGACGGGACGTCCGCGGGCACCCGCTCCGTGCAGGAGGAGCTGCTGCCCGCGGGTGCGAGCATCGACCCGGGCTCGCTGCGCGCCACGCCGCACCGCCTGTTCTTCACCGCGACGACAACGCAAACCGGACGCGAGTTGTGGACGAGCGACGGCACACGTGAAGGCACCCACGTCACGCGCGAGCTCAACCCCGGCCCCATCCATGGCCTCGCCGCCCAGGTGCCCCTCTTCGTCTTCGGGGACTCCGTGCTCTTCGTTCCGGCGGACACGCAGGCCGACCTCTGGAGGTCGGACGGCACGGCCGAGGGCACCGTGCCCGTCAAGGACATCCACCCGGGGTTCGCCCGAGCGAACGCCGCGGGCTTCGCGCGCGTGGGGGACACGGTCTTCTTCGCCGCGGAGGACGAGCGGGGCGTCGAGCTGTGGCGCACGGATGGCACCGAAGCGGGCACCATGCTCGTGCGCGACATCAAGGCCGGCGTCGGCGACTCGTATCCCGAGAGCCTCACCGCGGTGGGTGACACGCTCTACTTCACCGCGGAGGACGGCCAGCATGGCCGCGCGGTCTGGAAGTCCGACGGCACGGAGGCCGGCACCGTCCTCGTCAAGGACTTCAATACCGCCGTCACGGGCCGCATGCCCACCGTGCTCGCCGCCCTGGGCGACGCGCTCGTCTTCCTCGTGCGCAGCTCCGAGGAGGCTTCCCAGCTGTGGCGCACGGATGGCACCGACGCGGGGACCCAGCAGCTGGCGCAGGTGCCCAGCGGGATGCTCGGTGGCTATTCGGGCCAGTTCTTCGTCCCGGCGGGCAACCGCCTCTACTTCGTGTCCCGGGGCGCCACGCTCGGGGACTCGCTGTGGGTGACGGACGGAACGGCCGCGGGCACGCGGCACCTGCCGCGCCCCATCCCGTACGGGAACGAAGCCGTGCGCGGCGTGGCGCCGTGGGAGGACGGGCTCGCCGTCATCGTGACCACGCAAGCGGGAGCGAGCGAGCTGTGGCGCACGGACGGCACCGACGCGGGCACGTCCCGGCTGACGCGGCTGCCGTCGGGCAGGGAGTTCGCGCTGCCCACGGGGCTGGTGCCGTTCCAGGGCGCGCTGCTGACGACGGCCGGAGACCCGTGGACGCCCCATGCGCTGTGGCGCATGGAGCGGGATGAAGCGGCGCCGACCTTCCTGTGCCTGGCCGCCCAGGACATGCCCTCCAACCGTCCGGAGGGCACGGACCTGCTCCACTACCGGCCCGAGCTGCGCACCGGAGCGGAGCAGGCGTGGATCCGCACCTCCTTCATTGACGGCCAGCTGCTTCCGCTCAACCTGCCCATCACCGTCACCTACCAGGCCGGGGATGCGCAGGGCCGCCTCACGTACTGCACCACGGTGCTGACGTCGCGGGACCTGACGGCGCCGGCCATCCACAACTGCCCGACGGAGCTCATCCTGAACGCGCAGTCGGCCCGGGGCGCGACCTTCTACTATCCGAACCTGGGCATCGGAGATGAGACGAGCCGCGACGTGCTCACCGTCTTCAGCCCGACGAACGGCAGCGTGCTGCCCCTGGGCACCACCCAGATGAACGTGACGGCGCGGGACGCGTCCGGCAACGAGAGCACCTGCTCCTTCCCCGTCACGGTGCGCGACAACCAGGCGCCCGGCCGGGCCTGCAAGGTGAACGAGGTCCGCGTGGAGGCGGAGGGGCCCGAGGGCGCGCACGCCTCCTGGCCGGACCTCACGCCCACCGACAGCCTCTCCAGCAAGGTCACCGTCACCAGCACGCACGCGTCCGGGGACCTGTTCCCGCTGGGCCTCACCCGCGTGGAGGTCGTCAGCACCGACGAGGCGGGCAACAGCAGCACGTGCGAAATCCAGGTCCGGGTGCGCGACTCGCGCCCGCCTCTGCTCACCTGCCCGGAGGACCAGACGCTCACCACCGCGGTGATGTCCGGCACCCGCGCGGAGTACCCGGAGGCCACCGCCTCCGACAGCGTCTCCGAGACGGAGCTCCTCTACAGCCCCGTCGTGGGCACCCCGCTGGCGCCGGGCCTGCACGCGGTGCAGGTCACCGCCATCGACAAGGCCGGCAACGCGGCGCTCTGCAACTTCCAAGTGACCGTGCAGTACGACCCGACGAGAGACATGCGGACGAGCATGGGCTGCTCGGTGGGCAGCGGCCCGGAGTCGGCGATGGGCTGGGTCGCGCTCGTCGCCCTCGCCTGGACGCTCAGCCGCCGTCTGAAGGACGGCAAGCCGCGCGCGTGAGCCGTGGCGGCGCGGGGGACTTCCGCTACAGTCCCCTGCGCGCCCCATGGACCTCACCCTCTTCGTCGTCGGACTCATGAAGGTCGTCCTCGGCGGCCTCGTGGCCGCGCTCGGCATCGGCCTGAGCATGCGCGGCCTGAGCCGCCTCTTGGACAGCCACCCCGTGGAGGAGCTGCGCCAGGGCAACGTCGCCTCCGGGCTGGTGCATGCGACGAGCCTCGTGTCGCTGGGCCTGCTGGTGCAGCACGCGCTGAAGGCCACGGGCGACGCGGTGGACCTGGCGGTGCAGAACCCACCCGTGTCCGCCCTCTCCGTGCTCCAGCTGCTGGGCCTGGCGCTGGTGCACGTGGCGCTGTCGCTGGCGGTAGGCGTGGCGGTGCTCGCCCTGGGCGTGCGCCTGTTCGACAAGATGACGCCGGGCATCGAGGAGCTGGCGGAGGTGCGCAAGGGCAACATCGCCGCCGCGCTCCTCTTGTGCGCCTTCCTGCTGGTCATCGCGCTGCTCACCGCGCCGGGCCTCCAGGCCGCGCTCAACGGGCTCATCCCCTTCCCGCAGCTGCCCACCGGCGTGCTGCGCGCGCCCGCCTGAAGCCGCCATGCTCGCGCGCTCGTGGAAGACGCTGCTGTCGCTGGTGCTGATGGGCGCGCTCATGGCCTTCGCCAGCTGGGAGCTCGTGGTGGCCCGGAAGGCGGGCCGGCTTCCGGATCCCCCTCGACCGGAGACAGAGGTTCCTCCGGCGGACCCACGGGAGGCGATGCGGGACCTGGGATTCGTGCTGGTGCCGGAGGACACGCCGCCGGAGCGCGCGAAGTCCTATGACTGGCGCGTGGACGGGATGGAGCCCGCCCGTCAGCAGCTGGCCTACGGACTGGGCGAGGCGGTGGAGCGCGGGCTGGAGCAGGCGCACCGCGACTACAGCGTGCGGCTGCGCTACCGCGCCATGGGCCCGGAGCGCTTCACCTACGTGGCGCCGCCGGGCTGCGGCACGGACATGCGCTGCATCTACGCGGAGCTGATGAAGAGCAACGCGGAGCCGGTGCGCGTGCTGGGTGAGCGCTTCGCCACCTCCATCCGCGAGCGCGACCTGGACGCGGCGCAGGCCACCGAGCTCATCCTCGGCTTCGTGCGCCGCATCCGCTACGAGCTGCCCGGCGACGAGCCCTTCGGAATCGTCCCGCCGGGGCTGGTGCCCGCGCAGGACCGGGGCGACTGCGATTCCAAGGCGGTGCTCGCGCTGATGCTGCTGCGGCAGGTGGGCGTGGACGCGGTGATGCTCTATTCAGACGCGCTCGCGCACGCGGCCATCGGCGTGGGGCTGCCCGGCACCGGCACCCGCATCCCCTTCGCGGGGCGCGGGTACCAGTACGCGGAGCTCACCGCCGAAGGCTGGCCGCTGGGGATGATTCCGCCGCAGTACGACAAGCCGCAGCTGTGGCGGGTGCTGCCGCTGCCGGACGTGCAGGGCTGAGCGCCACTGGCGATTCGCCGCGAATACAGCTATTCCTGCTCTATCTGGGATGCTCGCTACAGGGCGGGCCGTCCCTCACCCAAGCGGGGGCAGGCACATGGCGGATTCGCGGACGTGGATGACGGCGGGGCTGTTGGCGCTGGCCAGCGGCTGTGGCGCACAGGAGGACGCGGTGATGCCGGCCGCGGTGGAGCAGGCGCTGGGCGCGTGCACGCACTCGGTGACGACGAACACGTACAACGGGCCGGACTACTGGGGCACGCTCGTCATCAAGAACACGGGGACGGTGGCCATCGCCAACCCGGTCATCGCGTTGGACGTGCCGTCCGGCGTGACGTGTGACGATGATCAGCCCGGCTGGACGCACACGCAGGCGGGCCGCACGTGCACCTTCACGCGCACGTCGTCGCTGACGGTGGCGGTGAACGCGTCCTACACGTTCAACTACTCCACCAACTCCAACACGTCCTTCACCGCGGCCAACGTGAAGGTCCAGTCCGACAGCTGCGGCGGCACGTCCCCTGGCGGCTCCGGCCTCACCGCGAACCAGAAGAAGGTGGCCGAAGGGCTGACCAGCATCTGGGAGAACGACACGCCCACGCTGGACTACGCCTATTCGGAGAACATCTTCGACGGGCGCGGCTACACCAGCGGGCGCGCGGGCTTCTGCACCGGCACGGGCGACGCCATCCAGGTGGTGCAGTGCTACCGGGCCCTGCGCACGGAAGGAAATGGCAACCGCATGGCGAAGTACTGGAACGCGCTCACCGTCATCAACAACCGCTTCCTGTCCACCGGCCAATCCCAGGCCTCCACGGCGGAGCTGGATGCCGTAGGCAACTGGACCTCGGACTGGGCGGCCAGCTTCAACACCGCCGCCACCAAGGCGGACTTCAAGCAGTGCCAGGACCAGGTGAGCGACGCGCTCTATTACACGCCCACCATCAATGAGGCCGCGAAGTGGGGCCTCACCCAGGCGCTCACCAAGGCCGCGCTGTACGACGCGTCCATCAACCACGGCTTCGACGGCATGAAGGACCTCATCCGCAAGGCGAACACGGCCCTGGGCAACAGCGGACAGGTGGCGCCGGTGATTGGCTACAACGGCATCACGGAGTCAGCCTGGCTCCAGAAGTTCCTGGAGAAGCGCCGCGACGTGCTGGCGGCGGACTCCACCTGGGTGGAGGCGGTGGACCGCGTGGCCGCGTACGAGAAGCAGCGCCGCGTGGGCAACTGGGACCTGGGCACCGCCCTGCGCAACGACGTGCGCGCCCGCGACTGCTGGACGACGGCCTACCCGGCGAGCGGCTACACCGTGCGCAACATCAACCCGGACGGCACCTGGAGCACGCCGTCCTCGTACACGTACTCTTGCCAGTAGGACGACAGGACAGTCCGGCACACGGGCCGTGACGGCGGGCACCCCGGGATGGCATGACCCGGGGCCATGGCCCGTGACGTTTCGTTCTTCGACAGGCTCGGCTCGCTGCTCGCCCAGGAGCGCGAGGCCGAGAAGGCCCGCCTGACTTCGCTCGCGCAAGGGCTCACCCTGCGCGAGCGCGAGGAACAGGGCCTGTCCGTGCTGAAGGCCAGTTGGTAGGGCACCTGGAGCACCGTCACGCCCAGCCCCATGAACCATCCGGCGTACAGCACGTGTCCTGCGACGGAAGACAGTGCCGGGGATTCCGAACCGGCGCAGCCCGATGAGCCCCGAGACCAGCAGCAACAACAGCTGGTTCGACACGCGGAGGGGCCGCACGACCGAGTCATGCTTCATCCCCAGGCAGAGCGGGACGGCGACGAGCAGTGAGAACGCGAGCGCGGGCAACATGCCCACCGCGTTCCCCGTTCACCGCGAAGGTCAGGAGCGCGGCGGCCGAGCAGAGTCCTCCCAGTAGGCGCCAGCTCGCGCGACGCGGCTCCACTCCGCGCCGCAGGTTGCGAACCAGCAGCAGGACGCCCACCTGCATCACCACGGCGAAACACACCAGGGGGCCCAGCGCCACCGCCGACATCCCGCTCGCCATCGCTTGCCTTCCCAACAAGGGCCATCTCCCCGGGGGAGATGGCCCCCCGTCGCCCCTGGCCCACCGTCTCTCCGGAATGGACCCGCGCCACACTCCAGGACACGTCACCGCCAGACATCTAGAGACTCACAAATAATTCCTGCATTTCAACATTATCCTGGATACACCTTAACAGAGGTATCCGTCCGGCCAACGACGTGCCGTGAGGGATTGCCGACGCAGTGGCGTGCGGCGGACGCTTCCGGGCATGGCGAAGCAGGTGGAGAAGCCGGAGTGGGCGTGCGTCGCGGAAGCCTTCGAGGCGAGCGGGCAGACGCAGCGGGAGTTCGCGTTGGAGAGGGGCGTGCGGCTCAAGCACGTTGCAGTCGTGGGTGTACCGGGCACGACGGTCCGCGCCATCGCGAGCGGAAGCCGTGCGGCTGTTGCCGGTGCAGGTGTCGAGCGCCCCGGAGGCGGCCGAGTCCGTGCTGGAGGTGGTGACGGCAAGCGGAGCGCGGGTGCGATTCGCCGTGGGCACCGACGTGGCGTACGTGGCCCGGCTTGTCGCGGCGCTGGGGCTGTAAGCCGTGTTCGCCCTGCCTGCGTCGGTGCGCGTGGTGCTGGCGGTGGAGCCGGTGGACATGCGCAAGTCGATTGATGGCCTCATGGCACTGGTGCGCACGGCGTGGGGAGAGGACGTCTACTCGGGGCACCTCTTCGCCTTCGTCTCGCGCAAGGGCGACCGCATCAAGGTGCTGACGTGGAGCCGGGGTGGCTTCGTGCTGCTGTACAAGCGGCTGGAGGCGGGGAGATTCCAGCTACCCCCAGTGGACGCGGGCGCGCAGGCGGTGACGCTGGACGCCACGCAATTGGCGATGCTGCTGGACGGAATCGACGTGGCCCAGGTGAGGCGCCAGCCCGCCTGGATGCCTCCCGGGCGCACGGGCAGCTGAGGCCTCCGGCCCGGGACGCGGCGCGGCGCAGGCGTGTTGAGGCGAAGTGCCGCGCGAACTTCCGCAAGACCACTTCTGCCCCTGGCGCGAGGAGGCCGAAGAACTCAAGGAGCGCCTGACGTCGCTGGAGGCGAAGATGGCGACGCTGGAGCGCCACGTCTTCGGCCGCAGGGCGGAGAAGCTGCCGGCGGTGGCGACGGAACTGCGCGGGGCCGCGGACTCGACGGCGGCCCGGGCCGAGGCCGCGAAGAAGAAGCGGCAAGCCAGAGCCGCCCGCAAGGCCGAGGAGGCCCCGGCGCGAGAGATTCGCCACGCGGTGCCCATCGAGGAGCGCCACTGCCCGGCGTGCGGCAGCGAGGACTTGAAGCCCCTGGGCCCCGGCCGCACCTCGGTGGTGTACGAGTACGTGCCGGCCCGCTTCGAGAAGCAGGTGCACGTGCAGGAAGTCCTCGCGTGCGCGTGCGGCCGGGGCGTCGTCACCGCCCCACCTCCAGCCCGGGTGGTGG
>NZ_RAWC01000324.1:0-7363 GCF_003611685.1 Corallococcus sp. CA049B
CGCGCCCCCTTCGAGCGATGGAGCCGACATCAGCACCAGCGCTTCCGAGTCAGTGACCGGACGGTGCTCGACACCGCGGGGGACGATGAGCAATTCGCCTTCCTCCAGGTCCACGGTGCGTTCGCGCAACTCCACCCGCAGGGTGCCCCGGGTGACGAAGAACAGGGTGTCTCCGGTGGCGTGCCGGCACCAGGGGCCGGTGCCCGTCAGCCGGACCATGTGCACGGGCTGACCGTGGAGCGTGCCCACCGGCCGGGTGATGCCGGGCGCCGGCAGGTCGGTGGAGGCGTGGGCCAGGTTCACCTTCTCCACGAGGGGAAGGGACGCGGAGGCTGTCGGGGCGCGGCGGCGAGAATCCCAGCGAGGGGGACGGCCACCGGCGAGGGGTGGGGTCCGGAGAATCGTGCTCATGCGGCAGGGACTCCTTCAGGGGGGACGCGGTCCCACCCCCTCATGGGTTGTCTTGCTTTCTGCCAGAGACAGGACCTGTGTTTCACCCCCTGCCACGGGGGCCGGTCCGGTATCCGACGGATGGCGCCGCTAAGATAGGGATTGCTCCGCTGGCGTGCCGGAAGCCCTCTGTCCACTGTTCGAGGAGGGAACGATGCGAATCGAGCACTTCACGGAGCGCGCCTTCCAGCAGCAGGTGTTGGCGTCCGGGCAGGTGGTGTTGATGTATTTCTGGGCGCCCTGGTGTCCGCCGGAGTACCGGCTGATGGACGCATGGCTGGAGCGGGTGGCGGCCCGGCACCGGAGCGCGGTGAGGGTGGTGAAGGTGGGCGTGGAGAAGGAGCTGGTGCTCGCGGAGCGGTACATCATCCGCGCGGTGCCCACGCTGGTGGTCTTCAAGGCAGGGCAGATGGTGGACCGGGCCGTCGGAGCGATGACCCGGACCGCCATCCGGCGCATGCTGGAGGGGCACCTGTAGTCAGCCCCTGCGCGTGGCCCGGTAGGCCTGGGCGGGATGCTTGGGGGTATCGGGGTGGGTCCGTTCGAGGAGACCCTCTTCGACCATGGCCTTGAGATGCCGTTCCGTCAGCTTGCCCGGGTTGTAATGCAGCTCATTGGCAAGCTCCGCGGGGGGCCAGGGACGAAGCGAGGTAAGCGCCAGGATGGCCTTGCGCAGGGCTGCCTTTCTGGGCCGGTGACCTAGCTTTTCGATGAGTTCACGCGCCTTCGCGTCGATTTCCTTCCGGCCAGCGACATCCCCCAATCCGTTCGGAGCATCCCCCAATCCGTTCGGAGCATCCCCCAATCCGTTCAGAGCATCCCCCAATCCGCTGGCAGCTCCCCCCAGAACGGGCGCGAGCTCCCCCCGATCCGCGGCCAGGGTCTGTCCCACATTCACCCGCAGCGTGACGACCACGGCGCCCGTGACCTCGGCGAACTCCGGGGCGGAGAGTCCGGCTGCGCGGCACATCTCGGCGACACGGTTCGTGCCCCGGCCCCATTTCTCGATGAGCCCGGCACGGTAGAAGACCTCCGCGATGATGGGATTGCGCTGCACCGACAGATGCGGCCGGGTGAGCGATTCAGGCGTGATGCCTTTCGGATACCGCCCCGCGCTCCATATCTCCACGCGGTCGTCGAAGATGGCGAGCGATACCGCGCCACCCGCGATGCTGTAGTCACGGTGGATGAAGGCGTTGACCAGGAGCTCGCGCATCGCATCTGGCGGGATGAGCGGACGGTCGACACGCTGCAGTCGGCCCGGTTCGATACGGCCGGCCAACGGGAAATGCCGCTGACAGAACAGCTCGGCTTCCTCGAGCAGCCGGAAGGCCGGTCCGCGCACATTGCGTTGATCGAGGAACTCGGTCTTGTCGGTGCCTCGAAACCGGGCCATCCGCAGCTCGCACTGGGGGTGGTGGGGAAGGAACGTCTTGCCAAAGAGCACGACGGCCGCGCGCAGGAGCCTGCCCTTGTGGCGTACGCCAAGGCGGTCGAGCAGCTCGGGCAGGCTTCGTCCCACCGGTCCTACGAGGCGCCCGGCCGAGCGAGCCGCCTCGACGATGCGCAGCACCTCCTGGCGGTCCAGCTCCTGGAGCGGAACCTCATCGGCCTCCTGGTTCTCCCAGCGACGGCGGCTGTGCGCACGTTCCAGCAACAGCAGTTCATAGCGCTCCTGCGCCATCTTGCGGGTCGTGTTGCCCACCCGCTCATAGGCGCGGCCGTCAAAGGTGTACGGCACGGAATCACTGATGCCGCCCACGGTGAGCACGAGGACGCTGCGCCCTGAAGCGACCTCCACGCTCTGGATGTGGAGGTCGAGCGGGGGCTCGAAGCGCTCGCGTGCCGTCGCGATGTCATGCAGGGTCTGTTCGCTCACCTGCTGGCCGATGAGCTCTCCGCCAGGCTTCACGCCCAGCAGCACCTGGCCTCCTTGTCCATTCGCGAAGGCGCAGAGCGTGTGCATCGCCTCGCGCAATTCACCGGTCGAGCGCTTCAGCTCGACTGTGACGGATTCTCCCCTGGCGGCGAGGTGGGCGAGGTCTGGAATCATGGCGGGCCCGCCTCTGCATCATCCGGGCCCGCCATGTCCGGCGCTGTTCCCTCTGGGCCGACGCCTCATCCGAGCATGAAGCGTACGGACCGGGACCCTGCGTTCACGCAGGCAGACGGTGCGCCGTCGTGTGCCGGCTACAGGCAGTCCACCAGGCCGTCGTAGAGGGTCGTGCTGGTGCCGGGCAGCGTGGCGTAGAGGGGCGAGGTCCCGGAGAGCGCCGTCAGCAGCGAGGTGAGGGTGGTGCCGCTGGCCAGCGGGCTCGCGTCATTCACCCGGAGCGTCCGTTCAGCGCACCCAGCTCACGTTGCTGTACGCCTTCGCGCCGTCCGCCCGCTCCGTGTTCGTCAGCGGCGCGTAGACGCGCGTGGTGATGGTGTTGGCTGCGGTGTCCACCTCCACGAGCCGCGTCGGATTGGTGGTGCCGTCGTGGAACGTGTTGAGCATCTGGTAGAGGGTGTTGCCGTTCACGCCGGTGTCGGTGCGGTAGGCGGCGTTGCCCACGTGGCCGGAGAAGACGAAGCGCACGTTGGCGTACTGCTTGATGAGGTTGTCGAACACGTACTGGGGGCTGTTGTTGCCGTAGCCACCGTTTGACTGCTCGATGCCGCCGCTGCCGTTCAGGTGCGAGTGGGTGATGATGATGACGTTGTGCTGGGGGAACTGGGCCAGCACGGTCTTCGCCCAGTTCACGGCGTTCGTGCGGGCCCACAGCTCCAGGTTCAACACCAGCCAGTTCAGGCCGCCCGCGTTGAACGTGTGGTAGGCGTTGTCGCACTTGCCGGACTCGAACACACCGCCCAGGGCCTTGAAGCGAGACAGCGGGAAGTAGGTGTTGAAGGTGGTGGTGTTGCGCAGGTTGGCGTTGACGTTGCCGGGGCACGCGCTGCCGCCCTGGCACACGGCCGCCGTGTCGTGGTTGCCCAGGGCGATGGCGTAGGGAATCTGGGCGGTGTCGAGCACCTGGTACGAATCACTGGCGCGCTGGTAGTAGAGGTGGTCGGGCGTGTCCCAGTCCAGCAGGTCGCCGGTGTGCAGCACGAAGCGGATGTCCTGGGCCGTCTTGTTGTCGGCGATCCACTGCATGCGCTGGGTGAGCCGGGTGGGGGCGTAGACCGTCTCCTGCTGCGTGTCGGGGATGACGACGAAGGTGAACTTCGTGTCCACCGTGGTGGGCGCGGCGTAGAACTGGATGCCCTCGTTGGTCCAGCCCGCGGTGGTGAGCGCGTCGCGCTCCGCCTGGGTGACGGCGTGGCGGTGCTTCTTCAGGCCCGGGTTGTCGAAGCGGTAGACGGGCACGAGGCACGTGTCCGCGGTCTTGGACGCATAGAAGCCCACGCCCTCGTCGGTGGTGAAGCCGGAGGCGATGAGGTTCGAGCGCTCGGTGGCGTCGATGGTGACGATGTGCTCACCCCGGCTGGGGCTGTAGAGCCGGTAGACGGGGGACAGGCCGGTGCCGGAGGAACTCGCGGCCTTGAAGGGCGTGCCCCGGTCGTCGGTGTAGCCGTAGGTGGTGGCCGCGTTGGCGGCCTCGTTCGCGTTGAGGGTGAGGAGGCTGTCGCCCGTGGACGGACGCACCCGGTGATACACGGGCTTGCTGAGCGCGGCGCAGTCCAGCGCCGCCGTGGTGCTGCCCAGGTGCTGGGGTTCAGGCGCCTCGCCAGGGCCGCAGGCGGACAGCACGCCGGTCAGGGCCAGGGCCGCGAGGAGGGAAGAAGGCTTCAAGATGTGCTCCCGGTGAAGTCAAGATGTTCAAGTTAAAAATGAATTGCTGGGATGCGCATAGCATTGGTGGAAGGGCCGGAGAAGGCACCTGTCGAGGAGTGTCGCCAGTGTTACAGGGGCAGGGCCGGATGATCGTGTGGGGACTGCTGGTCGTGCTGCTCACGGGCTGCGCCAGCGGGCCCACGGTGCGGTTTCGCACGGAGCAGGGGACCCGGGCGTATGCGCCGGCCACGTGGGACCGGCGCGTGCCGGTCAGTGCGCGGGAGTTCGAAGAGGCGCTGGCGCGGCTGGCACTGGAGGTCCCGCTGACGGTGCGGTCACCGAGGGTGGTGCGCACGGTCGCGAGGAAGGGGGCGCAGCTGGACCTGGGGCTCGGGTTCATGCTGCGGGACGGGTACGGGAGGTGGTGCCGGGCGCATGAGGCTCCGGGGGACTGTCTGTCCTTGCTGGAGGATGGGGCGGGCTTCAACGAACTGGATCGGCTGACGCTCGCGGTGGGCATGTCGCTGGATCCGTTGCGCGCGAGTATTGGAGCCGCGTTGCAGGACACGCTGAATCCGGAGTTCTTTGTCTCCGTGGTGGCGGGGGCCATCACCTCGTGGGTGGTGTTGGCGGCGGCGCCGGAGCCCCTGTTCACCAAGGCCGCGGCGGTGATTGCCGCTGTGTTCCTGGCGTACGTGGGCGTGCAGTCGTTCCTCACGGTGGTGCGGGCGTGCGGAGCGCTGAAGGCGGCCATGGACAGGGCGCGGACGTTCCAGGAGCTGGAGGAGGCGGCGGAGGTCTTCGCGCAGGCACTGGGGCCAGAGGTGGCGCGTGTCTTCGTGCTCGCGGTGACGGTGCTGGTGAGTCACGGCATGACGGTGGGGCTGTCATCCGCGCTCTCTTTGATGCCGCGCTTCCCGGACGCGGTGCGGCTGGGCTCGACACAGGCGGGCTTCAACCCGGCGCGCGTGCTGGACGTGAGCGCCGTGGCGGTGGTGGACGGAGTGGTGGAGGTGACGCTCGCGTCCACGGCGGTGGCCATGGCCGCCATGGGCCCGCCTCCTGCGAGCAGCTCAGGAGGCCCCGGCAAGTGGGTGCAGGTGAACGAGTCGATGTCCGACCGCGCCCGCGACTATCAGGCCCAGGTGACCGGCGCACCGAAGGGCTCCGCGTACCGGCTCAAGGTAGGAGACGAAGAGGTCGACTTCGACGGCTACGACCTGGTGGACGATTTGCTATTGGAGGCCAAGGGCGCGGGCTACGCCAAGTTCATCAAGGACAACATGGAGCTGAAGGACTTCTACCGGGGCTTCGACAAGGTTCTTGCCCAGGCCGTCCGTCAATCCAGGTTGGCCCAGGGAAAGCGCATCCGCTGGATCGTCGCGGAGAAGAGGTTCGCCGATTTGCTTCGCAAAGCCTTCGATGCTCTTGAACTCGATACCATCGAGGTCGTGCACATCTCGCCCATCCGTTGAGGAACTCCCTGGCCATGTCGGAGACGTACTACTCAGGTTGCTATTGGTTGGCCCGGCTGGAGTCCGTTGACGCATGTGCACGCCGACTGGCGACCTTGATTCAGCACCTGGGTTCGTTGGAGCCGACGTGGAGCCACTGGTACCAGACAGCGGCAACCTTCGAGCAGGCACGAAAGCTCCAGGTGACCCCGGACGAGAGGACGCTCGCGAAACTCCTGGGCAGCAAGGCGAGCCGGGTCATGGACATGTCCCGCTTCTGGCTCTGGGCTGGCGCGAACGAAGAGGAAACCTCGAAGGTGACCGGCCACTGCGGCAGCGCCGCGATACACATGAGTTCTGCCTGTGTCCTGGACGGCCACGGGAGTGGCCAACTCGCGGAGCGTGTGCTGACCGCCCCTGTCCTGACCGGAGTGGTGCGCGCCATGGCGCTCGCCTGGGAGCCGGAGTTTGGCATCGCCACCTCCCATGCGCATCGGGAGCTCATTGCGGCAGGAACTCGCGTCAAGGTCGGGACCTTCGTCGGCTGGGTCACCTACCTCGCCGACCTCCGCGGCTCCGTGCCCCCACTGCCCTCTCCCGTCCAGGTGGAGCACCTCCCCAACCGGGGCACGCTCATCACCCTCACGCCGGAGAAGTTCACCGTCTCCAACCCCGCCCACGTCGCCCTGGCCGCGGACGTCCAGGCGCGCCTCCAGGACGCGGGGCTGCTCAGGCCCCTGCGCCCCTGGGGCACCTGGGCCCCTCAGTCCGGGTAGAACATCGGGTCGCGCGTCGCCACGAACGACGAGATGGCATTCGCCACCTCCGGCGGCAGCGTGGTGAACTGCACGCCCACGCCCGGCATCAGGTCCGGCGTGCGGTCGTTGCCGTCGCGCGCCCAGCGCACCACGCCGTTCACCGTCAACGGGCGGCCCCCCGGCAGCGTGAAGTCCAGCTCCACCGGAGTGCCGCGCGGCACCGCCTCCACCGTGGCGATGAAGATGCCGCCCTCGCTGATGTCCATCGAGAAGCCGGTGAAGAAGTTGGAATCACTGCGCGTGTCGATGGTCGTGTGCATCCGCACCCGGCCCGCCTTGCGCGCGTCGCTCTTCGCCGGAGTGGCGGCCACGGGCGCGCGCGCCGGGAGCCGCTCCGCGCGCGTCGGCGTCTCCGTGGACGGCTTCTCCTGGGACGGCCGCAGGGCTGGGGGCGGGACGACCTTCTGGGTCTCCGCCTCCGCCGCGCGGCGGGCCTTCGCCTCGGCCTCCGCGCGGGCCCTGGCGGCGTCCTCCACGCGCTTCAGGTCGGACTCGGCGGACGTCAGCGCCTTCTCCACCCGGGCGGCGTCCTCCTGCTGCACGCGCAGCGCGGACTGGAGGTCCAGCCCGGCCTGCCGGCGCGTGTCCAGCGCGGCCTCGCGCGCATCCAGGGCCTTCTCACGCAGCCGCGCGAGCTCCGGAGACGGCTCGGGGGACTCGGTGTCCTCCAGGCGCATGGCCCACTGGGACAGGCGCGAGTCTCCGGCATGCTCCGGCCGGGCCAGGGCCTGGCGCATGCGGACAAGCCGCTCGGTCAACGCGGCGGCATCCGCGGCGGCGCGGGCCACCTGTTCAGCGAGCTGCGCCTCCAGCCGGGCCATGTCGGCTTCGGCGCGCGCGAGTTCGACTTCCCGGGAAGGGGTGGGGGACGGGGGCATGGG
>NZ_RAWC01000325.1:0-7351 GCF_003611685.1 Corallococcus sp. CA049B
CCGCCCCCCTGTTCTCCACGCCGCCCTCCCGGGCTGGCTGACACCCAGAGGGTCAAACACCCTGAGTCGTGTTTGACCCCAATGGGTCCCATGGGTCTACAATGACCTTGCCCCTTTTTGTCATGTCATTGAAAAAGGACGTGATTGCCGGGGTTTATCCAAATCTCCGGTTTGGCAAGGCCATTGCAAATGTCGAACTCCGGAAAGTCCATGGGAACCCTCGGAGCTCAAGCGCAGGCGCAGGACCCGGTCGCCCGAGGGCGGCTGCTGCTCGTGGACGACGAGGAGAACATCCTCAAGTCCATCCGGCGGGTGCTGCGGCGCGGTGAGTGGGACATCGAGACGGCGACGGACGCCGAAGCGGGACTGCGCACGCTGGAGCGCTTCCAGCCGGAGGTCGTCATCTCCGACTTCCGCATGCCGGGGATGAACGGGGTGGAGTTCCTCACCCAGGTGAAGCTCCAGGCGCCGCGCGCCCAGCGCATCATGCTGACGGGGCAGGCGGATCAGCAGGCCATCGAAGAGGCCATCAACCGCTCCGAAATCTTCCGCTTCATCTCCAAGCCCTGGAACGACAGCCACCTGGTCCTCACGGTGAAGAGCGCCTTCGAGCAGTACGCGCTCCACGCGGAGAACGACCGGCTCTACCGCGTCACCCAGGAGCAGAACGCGGAGCTCAAGCACCTCAACGCGGACCTGGAGGAGCGCGTCGCGCTGCGCACGCGCCTGCTCTCCACGGCCAAGCGCGAGTGGGAGCTGTCCTTCGACTGCATGGAGACGCCGCTCGCGGTGGTGCGCGCGCGGGACTTCGCGGTGCGCCGGGCCAACGTGGCCTACGCGCAGGTGGCCCGCCGCTCCATCGAAGAGGTGCCTTCGGACGTCCCGTGCCACCAGTACCTCTTCGGCCGGGACACGCCGTGCGCGGGCTGCCCGCTGCCCTCCGCCATGGAGACGGGCAAGGGCGCGCGCGGGGAAGTGCAGCAGGGCGGGCGCAGCTACGTGGTGGCCGCGTACCCGTTCGCGGGGGACGACCGCGCGGTGTGCACCTACCGCGACGTCACCGAGGAGCAGGCCATGACGCGCCGGCTCATCGAGACGGAGAAGATGGCCGCGGTGGGCCAGCTCGCGGGCGGCGTGGCGCACGAAATCAACAACCCGCTGGGCGGCATCCTCGCCTTCGCGCAGCTGATGTCCCGCGACGCGGGCCGCAGCGAGAGCGACCTGGAGTCGCTGAAGCTGATTGAAGAGAGCGCGCTGCGCTGCAAGCGCATCGTGGAGAGCCTGCTGAAGTTCAGCCGGCACAGCCGCGTGGAGGACCGCCGCCTCTTTGATTTGTCCAAGTGCGTGGAGGACGCCGCGGTGCTCTTCCGCGCGCAGCTCAAGTCCATGCCCAAGGTGGAGCTGAATCTGGGCCTCAAGGACGGGCTGCCCAAGGTGTACGGCGACCCCGGCACGCTCGCGCAGGTGGTGCTCAACCTGCTGCAGAACGGCCTCCAGGCGCTGCCCAACGCGGAAGGGCGCCTGTCCCTGGAGACGGGGCGCGAGGGCGACCGGACCTTCTTCGCGGTGAAGGACACCGGCTCGGGCATTGAAGAGAAGCACCTGCCGCGCATCTTCGAGCCGTCCTTCACCACCAAGCCGCCCGGCGAGGGCACCGGCCTGGGGCTGTCCATCGCCTATCGCATCGTCCAGGACCACGGGGGCACCTTCCATGTGGATACCCACGTGGGTCAGGGCTCCCGCTTCACCGTCTACCTGCCTATTCCCCTGCAGCTCGAGAGGTTGCCGTGAACCAAGTCAAGCGCGCCAAGGTCCTCGTTGTGGATGACGACTCCGTCGTCCTCAAGGCCGTCACCCAGATCCTCCAGCGGGAAGGACACCCGGTCGTCGCCATCGACGACGCGGTGGAGGGGCTCGCGGCGGCGAAGGATCCGTCCATCGACGTGGTCGTGCTCGACATCAAGATGCCGCACCTGTCCGGCATGGACCTCTTGCGCGCCATCAAGGCGGACCGCCCGGACGTGGAGGTCATCATGATGACGGCCTTCGCCACCGTGGAGACGGCGGTGGAGGCGGTGAAGGCGGGCGCGTACGACTACCTCACCAAGCCCTTCGAGAACATCGACGAGGTCAGCCTCACGGTGGCCAAGGCCGCCGAGCGCAAGGCGCTGAAGGACCGCACCCGCGCGCTGGAGGAGGCCCTCACCGCGCGCAGCCAGTTCGAGGACCTCATCGGTCAGTCCTCGCAGATGCGCGCCGTGTTCAAGCTGGTGGAGACGGTCAGCCACTCCACCGCCACGGTGCTCATCCAGGGTGAGAGCGGCACGGGCAAGGAGCTGGTCGCCCGCGCCATCCACTACCGCAGCGCGCGCCGCGACAAGCCCTTCGTCGCCGTCAACTGTTCGGCCCTGTCGGAGACGCTGCTGGAGAGCGAACTCTTCGGCCACGTGAAGGGCAGCTTCACCGGCGCCACCGGCAACAAGAAGGGCCTCTTCGAGGCGGCCGACGGCGGCACCATCTTCCTGGACGAGATTGGCGACGTGCCCCCGGCCACCCAGGTGCGCCTGCTGCGCGTCCTCCAGGAGGGGGAAGTCAAGCGCGTGGGCGCCAACGAGCCCGTGAAGGTGGACGTGCGCGTCATCGCCGCCACGCACGTGGACCTGTCCCGCGCGAAGGAGCAGGGCAAGTTCCGCGAGGACCTCTTCTATCGCCTCAACGTCATCACCATCGACCTGCCGCCCCTGCGCGACCGCCCGGAGGACGTGCCGCTGCTCGCGCACCACTTCCTCAAGGTCTACGCCGCCAAGGCGGACAAGAAGGTCACCGGCATCAGCCCGCGCGCCATGGAGGCGCTCACCTGCAACCGGTGGACGGGCAACGTGCGCGAGCTGGAGAACGTCATCGAGCGCGCGGTGGTGCTGACGGCCAACGACGCCATCGACGTGGAGGACCTGCCGCCCGGCTTCCAGGCCGCGCCCCAGGCCGACTCGGCGGTGGAGGTGTTCAGCCTGGCGCACCTGCCGTACGCCCAGGCCAAGCGCCTGGCCATGCGCGCCTTCGAGCGCCGCTACCTGTCCGCGCTGCTGGAGAAGAACAACCACAACGTGTCCAGCGCGGCGCGCGCGGCCGGCGTGGACCGCTCCAACTTCCGCCGCCTGCTCAAGCAGTACGAAGTGGCCGGCCGCAGCATGAAGCCGCGCTCGCCCAAGGGCCCGGACGCGGACAACGGCCCCGGCCCCGCGCTGGAAGCCGTGTCCTGATGCAGTCCCGTGGGAGGACGGTTCAGCCGTCCTCCCCGGGTTCGCGCTCGCCGCGCCGCGCGGCGAGCTGCTGCTGGATGGCCTCGTAGCGCTCGGACAGCTCCGCCTCGAAGCCGTTGCGCGTCGGGGTGTAGAAGCAGCGCGAGCGCAGCGCCTCGGGCAGGTAGTCCTCCGGGACGTAGTTGCCCTCGAAGTTGTGCGGGTACTTGTACCCGCCACCGTACCCCAGCGACTTCATCAGCTTCGTGGGCGCGTTGCGCAGGTGCATGGGCACCGGCAGCGCGCCCTCCTTCGTCACGGCCTCGCGCACGGCCGCGTACGCGGCGATGACGGCGTTCGACTTGGGCGCCAGCGCCAGGTACGTCACGGCCTGGGTGAGGGGCAGGGTGCCCTCCGGCAGGCCCATGAGCTGGAAGGCCCTCAGCGCGTCCACCGCCACGCCCAGCGCGCGCGGGTCCGCGTTGCCCACGTCCTCGGACGCGAAGATGACCATGCGGCGGAAGATGAAGACGGGGTCCTCGCCCGCCTCCAGCATGCGCGTCATCCAGTACAGCGCGGCGTCCACGTCGCTGCCGCGCATGGATTTGATGAACGCGCTGACGACGTTGTAGTGCTCCTCGCCGCCCTTGTCGTAGAGCAGCAGCTTCTGCTGGAGCGCTTCTTCCGCCACCTTGCGGTCCACCGCCGTGCGGCCGTACGCCGCCGCGGCCTCCAGCGCGGTGAGGGCCTTGCGCGCGTCCCCGCCCGCCGCGTCCGCGATGAACTCCAGCGCCGCGTCGTCCACGGCCACCTTGCCGCCCAGGCCCCTGGGGTCCGCGACGGCGTGGCGCATGACGGCGATGAGCTCCTCCTGCTCCAGCCCGCGCAGGGTGATGACGCGGCAGCGGGACAGGAGCGCGGCGTTCACTTCAAAGGACGGGTTCTCCGTGGTGGCGCCAATCAGCGTGACGGTGCCCTTCTCCACGTGGGGCAGGAGCGCGTCCTGCTGCGACTTGTTGAAGCGGTGGATTTCGTCGATGAACAGGAGCGTGCGCTGGCGGTTCAACTTCCAGCGGTCCTGCGCGCGGGCCACCGTCTCGCGGATGTCCTTCACGCCCGCGAGCACGGCGGACATCGTCTCGAAGGCGGCGCCGGTGGAGCGCGCGACGAGCTGGGCGAGCGTCGTCTTGCCGGTGCCGGGCGGGCCCCAGAGGATGAGGCTGGGCACCTGGTCGCTCTCCAGCGCGCGGCGCAGGAAGCGGCCCTCGCCGGTGAGGTGCTCCTGGCCCAGGTACTCGCTGAGCGAGGTGGGGCGCATGCGCTCGGCGAGCGGCGCCAGGACGGCCTGTTCCTTCTGGCTGGCGTGGTCGAAGAGGTCCATGGGGCCTCCAAACCTAGCGCCCTGTCCGCCCAGTCGCGCACCCTTGTGATGTCCGGGGCCGAGCAGGTGCGTCATTTTCCTGGGGAGGACGGTTGGCCGGCTGGACTAGAACCCGGGGGGCGTGCAGACCCTCGTCATCGTCGCGAAGCGAGACACCCCGCAGGCCGTCGCCCTGGCGGCGGAGATTCAACAGCGCCACCCGGACCTGACGGTGCTGGCGGACCGTGCCCTGGCGCATGCGCTGAACTGGCCGCGCATCGAGGACCGGGAGTTGGCGGCCCGCGCGGACCTGGTGGTGGTGCTGGGCGGTGACGGCACGCTCATCTACGCGGCGCGCCTGCTGGGCGGGCGCAACGTGCCCATCATCGGCGTGAACCTGGGCAGCCTGGGCTTCATGACGGAAGTGTCCGTGGAGGAGCTCTTCAGCCGGCTGGACGACGTGCTGGCGGGGAACTTCCACGTGGACTCGCGGATGAAGCTGTCCTGCCGGCTGCTGCGCGGGGGCAAGGTCCTCATTGAGGATGAAATCCTCAACGACGTGGTCATCAACAAGGGCGCGCTCGCGCGCATCGCGGACCACGAGACGTCCATCGACGGGGTGCCCATCACCATCTACAAGTCGGACGGCGTCATCCTGGCCACGCCCACGGGCTCCACGGCGTACTCGCTGTCCGCGGGCGGCCCCATCGTGCACCCGTCGGTGGACTGCACCATCCTGTCGCCCATCTGCTCGCACGCGCTGACCCAGCGGGCCATCGTGGTGCCGGCGGACCGCACCATCCGCGTCACGCTGAAGAGCGAGACGGCGGACACGTACCTGACGCTGGACGGGCAGACGGGCCACTCGCTCCAGGGCGGGGACTGCATTGAAGTGGTGCGCTCGCCCAACCGCGTGGGCCTGGTGCGCAACCCGCGCGTGGCCTTCTTCACCATCCTCCGGCAGAAGCTCCACTGGGGTGAGCGCTGAGGCTTTCGCGCCCTTCCGGTGGGGCTCCCCTCGGGGGTGAGCGGTGGGGTAGCGTCCGGCCCGTGACGACGGGTGGGCACACGACGCGTTTCGGCAAGTACGAGCTGCAGGAGCGCCTGGGCGCGGGCGGCATGGCCGTGGTGCACCGCGCGCGCTACACCGTGGCGGAGGGCGTGTCCCGGTCCGTCGTCATCAAGCGCGTGAGGGACCCGTACGCGCAGGATCCCGCCTTCGTGCGGATGTTCCTCAACGAAGCGCGCATCTCCATGGGGCTGTCGCACGGCAACATCGTCCAGGTCTTCGACTTCGGGCAGGAGGCGGGGGAGTACTTCCTCGCCATGGAGTGGGTGGACGGCCAGCCCCTGTCCAAGGTGCTCAAGCGCCTGAAGCTGAAGGGGATGGCGCACCTGCCGGCGCCGCTGGCCGTGCAGCTGATGGTGGAGGTCTGCAAGGGCCTGCACCACGCGCACACGCGCCGCGATGAGGAGGGCCGCCCGCTGGGGCTGGTGCACCGCGACGTGTCGCCGGACAACGTCCTGGTGAGCTACGAGGGCGAGGTGAAGCTCACCGACTTCGGCATCGCGAAGGCGCAGTGGGCCGGGCGGCAGGACACGGACGCGGGCGTGGTGCGCGGCAAGTTCCTCTACCTGTCGCCGGAGCAGACGCGAGCGGAGGCGCTGGACGCGCGCTCGGACGTGTACACGGCCGGCGTCGTCCTCTTCGAACTGCTCACCGGCCGCAGGCCCGCGGAGGGGGACCAGGCCTCGGTGATGGAGCGCATCGCCACGGGCGACCTGACGCCCCCGCACGCGCACGTGCCGGACCTGGATCCGTCGCTGGGGGCGCTGGTGTCGCGGGCGCTGGCGTTGAGGCGGGATGACCGCTTCACGAGCGCGGAGGACTTCCAGCGCGCGCTGGCGGAGTGGCTCGCGTACCGGGCGCCGCTGTTCCCCGCGTCCACGCTGCGCCACCTGATGGCCTGGCTGTTCGAGGAGGAGCTGAAGCTCGCGGGCCAGCCGCCGCGGATTCCGGAGTCCTTCCTGCGCCAGGTGGCGGTGTGGACGGGGGAGGGCGGCCCGGCGGGAATGGACGAGCCGGGGCGGGCGTCCGCGGTGCACCGCGCGCACGCGGAAGCGTTCCCGGAGGAGGACGTGCCCGGGGCGCTGGTGGGCGGAAGCCCCGCGGCGGACATGGGCGCGGGCGTGCCCGGCTGGGTCTGGGCGGCCGTCATCGCGGCGGCGGTCGTCTTCTTCGTGGGGCGGGCGGTGATGCCCGACCTGTCGGAGCCCCGCTCGCGCAAGCTCCAGGTGGTCTCCGTGCCGCCGGGCGCGGAGGTGCGCTGGGACGGCAAGCAGGTCGGGATGACGCCGACGGTGCTGAGCGTCGCTTCGGGAGAGGGCTCGCACCAGCTGGAGCTGCGGTTCGTGGGGTACCAGCCGTGGGCGACCACCGTGTCGCAGGCCGCCGTGCCGGAGCGCGTGCAGGTGTCGCTGGAGCGGCTGCCGCCTCCGCCCCCTCCGCCGGAGCCGGTGGTGGATGCACGGGTGCCGGAGCCTCGGAAGGCGGGCACCCGGACGCAGGGCGTGCCGAGCGTCAACGCCCGGAGCGAATCGCACGAGGCCCTGGATTGGATTTCAGACTCCCCGGGCGCGGGGGCGGAGTACACGCTGGGCGTGGAGCTGCTCGTGGCGGGCAAGCCAGGGCAGGCCAGCGGGAAGTTCGGGACGTGCCTGCGGCTGCTGGAGACGGCCGCGGAGTGCCATC
>NZ_RAWC01000326.1:0-7349 GCF_003611685.1 Corallococcus sp. CA049B
GGACGAGCGTGTCGCACGACGTCCCCTCGCCATGTCCCCGCCCGCACGCTGTGCACGTGCGTTCGTTCCTCGCGACTTCGGCCATACCGCGCCCCCCTGGCCAATTCCCTGCCCAATCTGCACATCCCGGAAGCCCGGCATCCACTGCCGCCAAGGGTGGGTGTCGCAAAGTGAGGAGGGCACCCCGCCCGTGGGCCGGGGTGACGGTTGGGCGGAGGACTGCGGCGTGTCAGGAAGGTGTCACGCGGATAGGATGCGCGCATGTCCCGCTCGGCCCGACGCATCCCCACCGTGAACCTGTCCCACTACCGCTCCGGCACTCCCGAGGAGCGGGCCCGCTTCGTCCAGGTGTTTGGCGACGCGCTCAAGGAGTTCGGCTTCGTGACCGTGGAGGGCCACGGCGTCGAGGACGCGCTCATCCGCCGCACGTACGCGGACGTGGAGCGCTTCTTCCAGCTGCCGGAGTCCACCAAGACGCGCTACGCGGTGCCGGAGCGTCCGGGGCAGCGGGGCTTCATGGCGTTCGGCCAGGAGCACGCGAAGAACCGCAAGGTGGGGGACCTGAAGGAGTTCTGGCACGTGGGCCGCGAGCTGCCCGTGGACCACCCGTACCGCGACGACTACGGTGCCAACGTCTGGCCGGAGGAGGTGCCCACCTTCCGTGAGCACACGCTGACGCTCTACCGGGAGCTGGACGACGCGGCGACGGTGATGCTCCAGGCGCTGGCGGACTACCTGGGCATCGCGCGCAATACGTTCAGCGACATGACGGTGGACGGCAACTCCGTGCTGCGGCTCATCCACTACCCGCCGCTGAAGGACCGCTTCATCCCGGGCGCGGTGCGCGCCGCGGAGCACGAGGACATCAACTTCATCACGCTGTTGTGCGAAGGCACGGCCGGCGGCCTGGAGCTGCTCACGCGCGACGGCGAGTGGATCCCCGTGGACACGCTGCGCGGGCAGATCGTCGTGGACTCGGGCGACATGCTCAGCCGGGTGATGAACGGCGTCATCCCGTCCACGACGCACCGGGTGGTGAACCCGCCCAGCACGGAGCAGGACACCGTGCGCTACTCGATGCCCTTCTTCGTGCATCCGTTCTCCGACTGCATCCTGAAGCCACTGCCGCAGACGGAGACGCCGGACAACCCCGCGCGCCACCCGCCCATCACCGCGGACGCGTTCCTCAAGCAGCGCCTGCGCGAGCTGGGCTTCCTCAAGTAGCCCCCGCGCGGGCGAGCAGCTCCTCCAGGTGCACGCGGAAGTGGCGAGTCCCTTCCGCGCCATGGAGCCAGGGTCCCCGTCCCTTGAGCCACGAGGGCTGCCACGCCCGGCCCGTCTCGTCCGTGAGGACGACACGGGCCACGGGGCCCAGGCGCTGGTGGCCCCGGTAGTCCAGCCGGTAGAGCTGGAGCAGCGGCTTGTCGTCGTAATTCCCGCCGAACAGCACGTGGGTGTCGTTGACGGCGATGGCGCGCGCGCCATGCACCGGGGAGGACCAGACCGTGGAGGGCTGTCCGGGCCTCATGCGCACGAGCGGGAAGTCCGAGTAGCTGTAGAACCAGGTCTCCCGCTCCGAAGCGACGTTGAGCGCGTAGCAGTCCAGGATGTACTGCCCCAGGCCAAGCGCCATCGACACACCGCTCTCCTGCCCCTGCCCCAGCGCATCGAAGCGCTCCAGGCCCTCGGAGCCCAGGGCTCGCCCTGAAGGCCCTGAAGTGTCGCCCCCCTGCCCAGGGCGCCGATCACGCCTTCGTCGAAGTAGCTGGCCCAGACCTGTCCATCGGACGTCGTCTGCACGTCCTCGATGCCGTCTCCCAGGGTCAGCTCCCGCAGCAACGTGCCTTCCGGCGAGTAGACGTGGGCGTTGCGCTCGTATCCCGTCTCCGAGCGGTAACGGCAACGCCCGTTCACGAGCAGCACCTCACCATCGGGAAGCGGCTGGACGAAGTCGAAGTCCGGTGCACCGCGAGGCAGCGTGAACCGCTCCCAGGTGTCCCAGCCGTCCGCGAAGTGGAGGACCTCGTCGCCCTCGCCTCCCGCGTCCGCGAGCCACCACACGGTGTTGTCGGGCGCCACGCCCCGGGCCTTCGCCTTCCGTCCCGCGAGCGCCTCCGCCGCGTCGACGAACGGGTGCACCTCGACGTGGAGTGTCCTCTTCATGCGCATCACGGCCTCCGGGCACGGCCTCGACGGCGGCACTCCCGGAACCTGACGGTCCATCGCCGCGAGGCTCGCGCGGCATGGGGGTGGCTGCCATCCTCGCGGCACCGTGACCACCTCCCTTGACCTGTTCGCCATCCAGCCGCGTGTCACGCTCGACGACTATGCCTCCCAGGAGACGTTCGCCTCGCACCACCGGGCGCTCGCTGCCCGCGTGGACGCGCTGCGCCCCCGGGACGCCTCTGGCCGGCCGTTGAACCCCGCGCTCGTGGTCTGGCCTGAGATGGTGGGCGCGGCGCTGGGACTGATGGGACACCTGTCGCGCGTGCGCCGCCGCAAGACGACGAACGGGGCCATGACGCGCGTGGCGCTCGCGGAGTGGCTGGGCATGTTCCGCACGTGGAGCGCCTTCCATCCACCGACGCTGGAGGAGTGCCTCTACGCCACGGTGGCGCCCCGCGTGCACCGCGCCATGTACGAGACCTTCTCCGGCATCGCGCGCGACTTCGGCCTGTGGGTGGTGGCCGGCAGCGCGCTCCTGCCCACGAACCGCCTGGGCCCGGACACCCCCGAGTACGAGCCCGCGGGCGCGCGAACCTTCAACACGAGCTACACGTTCTCACCGGACGGACACTGCGTGGGCGTCACGCGCAAGGTGAACCTGGTGCCCACGCAGGAGGACGTGCTGCACCTGAGCCCGGGCCGTCCGGAGGACCTGCCCGTGCTGGACACGCCGTTCGGAAAGCTGGGGACGCTCGTCTGCTACGACGGCTTCCGCGAACCCCACACGTCCGGCGAACCCTACTTCGTGCCCTGCGCGCAGTACCTGGACGCGCTGGGCGTGGAGGTGCTCGCGCAGCCGTCCGCCAATGCCTGGAGCTGGGACGCGCCCTGGGCCTTCAACGCGCCCGGCGAGACGCAACTGCGCCGCGAGCAGTGGTTCAACGAGGGCCTCTTCACGCAGCTGCGCACCCTGAAGCGCGTGCGCTACGCGGTGAACCCGCAGCTCACCGGCGGCTTCTTCGACAACACCTTCGAGGCGCCCTCGCTCATCCTGGAGCGCCGGGGGCCGGACGACGTGCACGTGCTCGCCCGGTCCGCGGATCCGCGCGGCGAGGACGTGCTCCACGTCACGGTGTCTCGCTAGCCAGCGGCACGAGCCGCGCGTCGTCCTCCAGGACGAACTCGAGCGTGGGGCCACGCTCCTCCGGCTTCCATCCCAGGTCCCGCGCCATCGCGATGACCCGCGCCACCAGGCCGGGCCCCACGCTGCGCATCACGAGTCCGGACTTGTCGCGGTCGCCCACGTGGAGCCACGGGTCATCGTGGCGGACGCGGACGTGCAGCGCCTGACGGGTGGCCTCCGCCCACACGACCGTGAGCAGCCGCCAGGCCAATCCTTTCGGAGCGTCCCGCTGCCCCTGGAGGCTCCAGCGGTACGAGACGCCATCCACCGTCAGGGGCCGGCCCACGCGAGCGCCCTACTCTCCCAGCTTCTTCTTGAGCAGCTCGTTGACGAGGCCGGGGTTGCCCTTGCCCTTCATGGCCTTCATCACCTGGCCCACGAAGAAGCCGTACACGCTCTTCTTGCCGGCCTTGTACTTCTCCACCTCGCCCGCGTTCTTCGCGAGGATGTCGTCCACCACCGCCTCCACGGCGCCCACGTCGCTGACCTGCGCGAGCCCCTTCTCCGCGATGATGTCCGCGGGCGGGCGGCCCGTGCGGAACATCTCCCCGAGCACGTCCTTCGCCGCGTTCGCGGACACCGTGCCCTTCTCCACCGTGGCCAGCAGCGCACCCAGCTGCGCCGGGGTGAAGCGCAGCGCGGAGATGGGCGTGCCCTCCTCCTTGAGCAGGCGGCTCAGCTCACCCAGGAACCAGTTGGAGAGCTTCTTCGCGTCGGAGACGTGCTTCGCGCAGGCCTCGAAGAAGTCCGCCAGCGGGCGCTCGGCGGTGAGGATGCGCGCGTCGTAGGCCGGCAGGCCGTACTCGCCCATGAAGCGCGTGCGCTTGGCGCGCGGCAGCTCCGGCAGCGACTGCCGCTGCGAGTCCCGCAGCGCGTCCGACACCAGGAGCGGCGGCAGGTCCGGCTCCGGGAAGTAGCGGTAGTCGTGCGCGTCCTCCTTGGAGCGCATGGACCGGGTGATGCCCTTGTTCACGTCCCAGAGGCGCGTCTCCTGGTCCACCTTGCCGCCGGACTCGATGACGTCCACCTGGCGCGCGGCCTCGTACTCGATGGCCTGCTTGAGGAAGCGGAACGAGTTGAGGTTCTTCAACTCGCAGCGCTGCCCGTACGTGGTGGAGCCCTTGGGCATCACCGACACGTTGGCGTCGCAACGGAAGCTGCCCTCCTCCAGGTTGCCGTCGTTGACGCCCAGGTACACCAGCACGTCGCGCAGCACCTTGAGGTACTCCACCGCCTCGTCGGCATCGCGCAGGTCCGGCTCGCTGACAATCTCCATCAGCGGCACGCCCGCGCGGTTCAGGTCCACCAGGCTCTGGCCCGCGGACGCGGAGGCGTCATGCACGCTCTTGCCCGCGTCCTCCTCCAGGTGGATGCGCCGCACGCGCACCGTCTTCTCCCCGGAGGGCGTGTCGATGACCAGCTCGCCCCACTCGCAGATGGGCTGATCATACTGGGTGATTTGATAGCCCTTGGGCAGGTCCGGATAGAAGTAGTTCTTCCGGCTCCACACGCTCGTGGGATTCACCGTGCACCCGAGCGCCAGGCCCGTGCGCACCGCGTACTCCACCACGCGCTGGTTGAGCACCGGCAGCACGCCGGGCATGCCCAGGCACACCGGGCAGGTGTGGTGGTTGGGCTCGGCGCCGAACGCGGTGGAGCAGCCGCAGAAAATCTTGGACTGCGTGAGCAGCTGCGCGTGGACCTCGAGGCCGATGACCGTCTGGAAGTCGCTCAGGGGCATGGCGGTGTCACCCTTGTGTCGCGCCCGCTAGACGGGGGCGGCGCGGCGGAAGAAGTCGTGCTCGCGCTCGAACGCGCGGGCGATGCGGAGCAGGCGGGCCTCGTCGAAGGGGCGCCCCAACAGCTGCATGCCAATGGGCAGCCCGCCTTGCGTGAAGCCGCACGGCACGGACAGGCCGGGCAGGCCCGCCAGGTTGCAGGGCAGCGTGTAGACGTCCATCAGGTACATGGACAGCGGGTCGTCCACCTTCGCGCCCAGCTTGAACGCCGGCACCGGCGACGTGGGCGACACGATGGCGTCCACCTGCTGGAACACCTTCGTGAAGTCCTCGCGGATGAGCGTGCGGACCTTCTGCGCGCGCAGGTAGTACGCGTCGTAGTAGCCGGCGGACAGCGCGTAGGTGCCCAGCATGATGCGGCGCTTCACCTCCGCGCCGAAGCCCTGGCCCCGCGTCTGCGTGTACAGCTCCTTGAGCCCGCGCGCGTCCTTCGCCCGCTGCCCGTAGCGGATGCCGTCGTAGCGGGCCAGGTTGCTGGACGCCTCGGAGGACGCCAGCAGGTAGTACGTCGCCAGCGCGTACTTCGTGTGCGGCAGGGACACGTCCACCAGCGTCGCGCCCAGCTTCTCCAACTCCTCCAGCGACGCGCGCAGCGTGCCCGCCACCTCCGGGTCCATGCCCTCCGCGAAGTACTCGCGAGGCACGCCCAGCTTGAGGCCGCGCACGCCGTCCTCCAGCCCCGTGAGGCAGTCCGGCGTCTCCACGTCCGCGGAGGTGGAGTCGAGCGGATCATGCCGCGCGATGAGCTGGAACAGCGCCGCGGTGTCCCCCACCGTGCGCGCCATGGGGCCCGGCTGATCCAACGACGAGGCGAAGGCGATGACGCCGTAGCGCGACACCCTGCCGTACGTGGGCTTGAGCCCCACGGTGTTGGTGAGCGCCGCGGGCTGGCGGATGGAGCCGCCCGTGTCGGTGCCCAGCGCGCCGAACACCTCGCGCGCCGCCACCGCCGCCGCCGAGCCACCGGACGAGCCGCCCGGCGTGCGCGTCAAATCCCACGGGTTGTGGGTGGGGAAGTACGCGCTCGACTCGTTGGACGAGCCCATGGCGAACTCGTCCATGTTCAGCTTGCCCAACAGCGGCAGGCCCGCCTCCTTCAGCAGGCGCACCACGGTGGCGTCGTAGGGCGGGACGAAGCCCTCCAGGACGCGCGAGGCGCAGGTGGTCTCCACCCCTTGCGTGAGGAAGATGTCCTTGAGGCCCACGGGCACGCCGTCCAGCGCGCTCAGCGGGCTGCCCGCCTTGCGGCGCGCGTCACTGGCCTCGGCGGCCTTCAGCGCCCCGGCCTCGTCCACGCGCAGGAAGGCGCGCACCTTCGGGTCCACCTGGGAAATGCGCTGGAGGCTCGCGCGCGTGGCGTCAACGGAGGACACCTCGCGCGAAGCCAGCTTCGCCGCCAGCTCCAGCATCGACAGGTCGGTCAGCGACGACATGGCGGGCTACTCCAAAATCTTCGGGACCGCGAAGGCACTGCCCACCTTCGCCGGCGCGTTGGCGAGCCCTGCTTCCGGGGGCAGTGACGGACGCAGCACGTCCTCGCGCAAGAGCGAGGACGCGAGCGTCGCGTGGGAGGTGGGCTCCACCTGGCTCACGTCGAGCGCTTCCAGCTCCGCCACCGCGTCCAGGACCGCGGACAGCTGGGTGGCGTAGCGCTCCTCCTCCTGCGGCGTCAGCGACAGCCGCGCCAGGGTGGCCACGTGCCGGACCTGCTCGAGCGTGAGGGCCATGGGAAGCCTCCTCCGGACTTGAGGTGCTACGGGGACGGCGGCGAGCGCTTGAAGAGGTTGAGGATGGAGCCCATCACCCTCTGGCTGCCCTCGTGGCCATGCTGTTTGATGAGCTGCTCCAGCTCGCCCGCGTCCAGCCAGACGCCGTGGCAGTTGAAGCAGCTGTCCAGCTCCACGTTGCCCTGCTTCAGCGTCTGCAGGTCCATGCCGCACTTGGGGCACTTCATGTGGTGCAGCTGCTTGAGCGACTCGCGCTGCTGGGCGGCCATCTCCTGGGACTGCTGGAGGGCCAGCTTGCGCTTGGCTTCAATCTCCTCGCGCGCGAAGTAGTCGTCTTCGTTGTGGGAGGGCTTGTCGGGGCTCAGGTCGGACATGGTCTTGGGTTCTCCTTGGCGGCAGGCACCATACCCTCTCGCCGCGGGGACGCGCCCGAAATGTAGGCCCTGCTTCCGCCTCCTCGGAGCCCCCCTGGAC
>NZ_RAWC01000327.1:0-7292 GCF_003611685.1 Corallococcus sp. CA049B
GCCCACGCGGGCACGCTCATGGGGAACAGCAGCACCCACTTGCCCAGGAAGACGAACCCGAAGCCCAGCCCCAGCCCCAGCACCCCGCCCACGAGCGACAGCATCACCGCCTCCGTGGCGAACTGGCCCAGGATGCGGCGGCGGCGCGCGCCCAGCGCCTTGCGGATGCCAATCTCCCGCGTCCGCTCCGTCACCGACATCAACATGATGTTCAGGATGCCGATGCCGCCCACCACCAGCGACAGCAGGCACACGCCCACGCCCGCGAACGCGATGACCTGTGACAGCTCGTTGAAGGACGCCGTCATGGACTCGTTGGTGTGCAGCTCGAAGTCGTTCGCCTCCTGCGGCGTCAGGCCCCGGCGGCGGCGCATCAGGTTCACCACCTCGTCCTGCGCCTTCTGGAACGACTCCCCGTCACGCGCCTGGATGTCGATCTCCACCGAGCGGTTCTTGCCGTAGAACTGCTGGAAGGCGCGCATGGGCATGATGGCCTGGTTGTCCTGGCTGGCCATCCCCATGACACTGCCGCGCTTCTGCAGCACGCCAATCACCTGGAACGGCCGGCCCTGGAGCCGCACCTCGGAGCCCACCGGGTTCATGCCCGGGAAGAGCGTGTCCGCCAGGTCCACGCCAATGACCATCACCGGGCGGCCGTCCAGCGTCTCCGTCTCGTTGAAGAAGCGGCCGGTCGAAACGATGACGCCGCTCGTCTCCAGGTACGTGGGCTCCGTGCCCAGGACGCTCACCGAAGGGGGCGTCTCCCGGAACGCCGTGGTCAGCTTCTTGCCCCACTCCTGGGCCTTGGGTGTCGCCGCGCCCACCGAGGGACAGGACTCCACGATGGCGCGCACGTCGTCGCCGCGCAGGTCCTTGCGCCTGGCGTACTTCGCCCAGTTGATGCGGCCGAAGCCGGTGGGCCACTTCGTCACCTCGAAGGTGTGCGCGCCCAGGCTGCCCAGGTTCTTGTTCACCTGTTCGCGCAGGCCCTCGATGAGCGCCATCATCGTGATGACGGTGGCCACGCCGATGACGATGCCCACCAGCGTCAAGAGCGAGCGCAGCGGGTTGCCCAGGAACGTGCCGAGCGCCAGCCGCAGGTTGTCCAGGAAGGCCCGCATCCGTGCCTATTCGTAGCGGAGCGCTTCCACCGGGTCCAGCTTCGCCGCCCGCGCGGCCGGCCAGATGCCGAACAGCAGGCCTACCAGCGCCGCGAACGCCACCCCGCCCACCACCGTGCCCGGGCGCACGTCCGCCGCCAGCGGCGTCACCAGCGACACGAGCTTCGCCGTGCCCAGCCCCACCGTCGTCCCCAACAGCCCCCCCACCGCGGACACGCTGGAGGCCTCCATCAGGAACTGGAGCACGATGGTGCGCTGGCGCGCGCCCAGCGCCCGGCGGACACCAATCTCCCGCGTCCGCTCGCGCACCGACACCAGCATGATGTTCATGATGCCGATGCCGCCCACCAGCAGGGTGATCAGCCCCACGCCCGTGGCCACCGCGTAGAGCGCGCCGGTGAGCTGCTCGTAGGTCGCCGCGAGCGAGTCCGTCCGGTTGACGTTGAAGTCGTCCGGCTGGCCCGGCGGCGTCGCGCGCACGCGCCGCATGATGCCCACCAGCTGGTCCTCCACCTTCGCCATCTGCCCCGCGTCCGCCACGGCGATGGCGATCTGCATGGGCCGCCCCTTGCCGAAGTGCGAGTTGAAGGTCTTGAAGGGCATGAACACGGACATGTCCATGTTCTCCGCCACGACCTTCCCCTTGCGCCCCAGCGTGCCCACCACCTGGAAGGGCCGCCCGTCGATGCGCACCGTCTGCCCCAGCGGGCTGATGCTGGGAAAGAGCGAGGCGGCCACGTCCGCGCCCAGCACCGTCACCGCCCGGTTCACCTCTTCATCCGCGCGGGTGAGGAACCGTCCGGACACCACCTCGTAGTTGCCGATGGCCAGGTAGTCGCTCCACACGCCGTTGATGCGCACGTTGGAGACCTGGAGCGCGCCGTGCGCCACGTCGGACGTCCGCATCACCGCCGGGGAGATGGCGGTGATGAAGTCCGCCTGCGCACGCACCGCCGCCACCTGCTCCAGCGTGAAGTTCTTCCGGTTGCGGTAGAGCCACCAGTTCCCTTTGATCATCCAGGGGTACTTGGAGATGAAGACCGTGTTGGCGCCCAGCGTGGCCAGCTGCTTCTCGAACGACGCGTTGAGCCCCTGGATGATGCCGACAATGGCGAGCAGCGTGGCCACGCCGATGCCGATGCCCAGCGTCGTGAGCACCGTGCGCATCCGGTTCGCCCGGAGGGAGAACACCGCGATGCGGGCCCCCTCCAGCACGTCCACGCGGAAGCCCTGCCGGAAGCTCACGCGGTGCCCGCCTGGGGCACCACCGTGTGCCCGCCCATCGCCACCTCCGGCCCCGGCCCGTCCGCGACAATCTCCCCGTCGCTCAACCGGATGGCCCGGGGACATCTCGCGGCCAGCTTCGGTTCGTGCGTGACGAGCACCAGCGTGTGCCCCGCGCGGTGCAGCTGCTCGAAGAGCTTGACGATCTCCTCGCCGGTGGCCGAGTCCAGGTTGCCCGTGGGCTCGTCCGCCAGGAGCATGGACGGCTCCGACACCAGCGCCCGCGCGATGGCCACGCGCTGGCGCTGACCGCCCGACAGCTCGTTGGGCCGGTGGTGCATGCGGTGCGTGAGCTGCACCTTGTCCAGCGCCGCCTTCGCCCGCTCGCGCCGCTCCTTCGCGCCCATGCCCCGGTACACCAGCGGCAGCTCCACGTTGGCGAGCGCCGTCTCCCGGGGGAGCAGCTGGAACGTCTGGAAGATGAAGCCGATCTCCACGTTGCGGATGACGGCCAGGTCGTCGTCGTCCATGCGCGACACGTCCTTGCCGTTGAGCATGTAGCGGCCGCTCGTGGGCGTATCCAGGCAGCCCAGCACGTTCATGAGCGTGCTCTTGCCGGAGCCGGACTGACCGATGATGGCCACCCACTCCCCCCGCTGGATGCCAAAGGACACGCCGCGCAGCGCGCGCACCTCTTCACCGCCCACGAAGAAGGCCCGCGTGAGCCCCTCCACCTGGATGAGGGGGCCCGCGTCCGGTGCAGGGGTGGACGTCACGACTTGCCCTTCGCCGCGGCCTTCTCCGGCTCGCGCACCGCGTCCCCGTGGGACAGCTCCTTGGACAGCGTGCGGTAGGGGCCCTCCACCACGCGGTCACCGACCTGCAGGCCCTCCAGCACCTCCAGCTCCGTGTCGGAGGCGATGCCGGTGCGCACGCGGCGCACCTGCGCCTTGTTGTCGTTGTCCACCACGAACACGACCTTGGCCAGCGACTCCGTGCGGCGCTTGGCGGTGAGCGACGTGCCCTCCACCGGCGCCTGGTAGTCCGGCAGCGAGCGCTCCGCGCGCACCGTGACGGCCTGGATGGGCACCAGCACCGCGTCGTTGTGCGTCTCCGCGCTGATGCGCGCCTCGGCGCTCATGCCGGGGAGCACGCCCGGCGGACGCGCGTCCAGGGCGACGGTGATGGGGAAGCTCGTGACTTCGGCCTCCGTGCCCGGGTTCTTGATGGTGGCCTTCTGGGCGATCTCCACCACGGTGCCGGTGAAGGACTGGCCCTCCAGCGCGTCCAGCGTCACCTCCGCGGGCTGGCCGTACTTCAGGTGGACGACCTCGTGCTCACCCACCTCGAACTTCACCTCCATCTGGTTGAGCGCGGCGATGGTCATCACCACGTCCTCGGAGAAGTCGGAGCCGCGCACGCGCTCGCCCACTTCACGCGTGAGCTCAATCACGTTGCCGTCGATGGGGGACAGGAGCGTGGTGCGCGCCAGGTCCGTGGAGGCCTGCTCCAGCACGGCGCTGCTCTGGGCCACGCGCTGCCGGGCGGCGGCGAGGCGCGCCTCCGCGGTGTCCACCACCGCCTGGGACTGCTCCACCTCCGCGGCGGACGCGAGCCCCTTCTCCGCGAGCCCCTTCACGCGGGCCAGCTCCGCGCGCTGGCGCACGGTGTCCACCTCCGCCACCTGGACCTCGGAGCGGGCCGCGTCGCGCGACGCGGTGGCCTGCTTCACGGCCGCCTCGTAGTAGCGCTTGTCGATCTGCCCCAGCACCTGCCCCTTGGTGATGGCGTCGCCGTCCTTCACCTTGAGGGCGACCAGGTCGCCGGACAGGTTGGAGGAGATCTTCACGGTGGTGGCCGCCTGCACCTTGCCCGCGCCGGTGATGGTGCGGGTGATGGTGCCCTTGCGGGCCTTGGCCATCTGGACTTCCTGCGTCGGGGGCGGCCGGTCCCGCAGGCCGCCCACGGTGATGGCCACCGCTCCAAGCAACAGCGCGCCGGCGATTGCCGCCTTCCACCACGTCATTGTGAGTCTCCCGGGTTCAGCGTGCCCATGGCCCGGAACAGGGCATAGCGGGCGATTTCGACATCGATGCGGCTCTGGAGCAACACCAGCTCCGCCTGGGTCAACTTGAGCTGCGCGTCTCGCACGTCCAGCGTGGAGCCGGCGCCCGCGCGGAAGCGCTCGTCCGCCAGCGCCAGGCCCTGCTGGGCGACCGCGCGGTTATCCATCGCGAGCTTCGCGGAGGCGATCTGGCCCTCCAGCACCTGGTGGGAGCGGCGCACCTCCGCCTCCAGCTCCCGCGCCGTCTGCGCGAACGTCAACTCCGCCTTGCGGATGTTGACCTGGGCGCGCGCGGACTGGGCGTCCGTGTTGAAACCGTTGAACAGGTCCCACGTCAGATTGATGCCGCCCGTGAAGATGTTGCCGTAGCCGGGCTCGCTGAAGAACGAGCCTGGGGCCTGGCTGTTGTGCGAGTACTGCGCGGACAGGCCCACGCGCGGGATGTAGTCGCCCTGCACGATGGCCCGCTGCAGCTGCGCCACCTGCACGCGCTGCTGGAGCGCCTTGAGCAGGGCGCGGTGCTCGCGGGCCTGCTTGATGGCGTCATCCAGGGCGGGCGCCGGCGCGGGCTCCTGCTGGAACACGCCGGGGTCCACCGCCTGGAGCAGCTCCGTGCCGGGGCGCGCCAGCCACACGGCCAGCTGCACCTGGTCCGCCACCAGCTGGTTCTGCCGCTGCACGATGTTGATGCGATCATTGCCCAGGTTGACCTGGGCGGCGATCTCCTCGGACTTGCCCACGCGGCCCGCGGTGAAGAGGGCGCGCGCGCGCTCCAATTGCTCCTCGCTGCGCTGCGCGGTGGCGTTGAGCACGTCCAGCGTGGCCTGCGACAGGAAGAGGTTGAAGAAGCGGCGGATGGCCTCCAGCTCGGAGGTGTCCGCCTCTTCAATGGACTGGTTGCGCGTGGCGTCCACGTTGACGCCGGCCTGCTCCAGCTGCTTCCAGAGGCCGCGGTTGTAGATGACCTGCGACAGGCCCAGCGACGCGGAGTAGCTGTCCGCCGTGTTGGAGGTACTCACCACTTCGCGCGTGACGGTCTCATCATCGCTGATGGGGACGCTGAAGACCTGCCGGCGCCGGCCCAGGTATTGGAGGCTGGGGCCCACGTTGAGCTGCACCTGCGGCAGCAGGCCGGAGCGCGCCACGCGCTGGTCCTCCTGGGCCACGGCGACGTCCAGCGCGGCCTGGAGCGCCTGGGTGTTCTTGCGGCCCAGCTGGCGCGTCTCCTCCAGCGTGATGGGCGTGGCGGTGAGCAGCGTCGCGACGACGAGGAAGGCGCTCACTGCGCACCTCCCGCGGGCAGGCCGATGAAGAAGACTCCGACGTACATGAGGTACATCACCCCGATGAGCACCAGCGCGCGCCCGAGGCGCATTCCGGTGGCGGTGGAGAAGCCCACTCCCAGCAGGCCCACGCTCCACAGGTTGAAGAAATCCACGCCCTTGAGCACGCGCTGCATCTTCGGCGACAGGCCGTCCAGCAGGGCCAGGCTGGAGGGCACGAGCCGCGCCGCGCGCAGGTCGGTGAGCGAGTGCTGGTAGGCCGCGCACACCGCGTAGATGAGGTGGTACAGCGCGATGGGCAGCAGCGCCACCGCGGCGGCCGCCATCAGCTGCCCGAAGGCCGCGGGCTTGTTGAAGAGCCACGCGGTGACCCACAGGATGCACGCGAGCAGCAGCACCATCAGGGGCATCACGATGAGCCCATTGGCGATGCCGCCCACCAGCGCCTTGCGTGACGCCGTTTGAATCTGCTCGGCGATGTCGGACTCGGAGACGCTGGACGCGGTCGAGTCCGTGGGCAGGGCGCTCACGATGGAGGCGGTGGCGTCCCAGCGCAGCGCGAAGACGGTGCCGGAGAGGGCGACGCAGAAGGCGAGGATGAGGAGGGGCCACAGCCAACGCCGGGCCTCGACGGCGGCGCGCGTGCCCCCAAGGGGGTCCACGAAGACGCGCGCCGGTTGAGCAAGGGAGGTCATAAGGATGGGGTCTCAGGGCGGTCTACGCAGCCCTCCCGGAGTGATTGCCCGGTCCCTTGAATTCAGTCGGGAAACGGGCAGGCAGCCAAACGAAATCCGGCGGCACCCCAAGGTTTATCCTGCCTTGCATCCATCCTGTAGCGGTCTGTAGCCTAAATTTTGCGGCGGGGCGGCGGACGGTGTATTCCGCTCGGCTGGACGCTTGCCGGAGCATGAATGGTCGACAGCACGGATCTCGCCCAGGTTCTCCATGAGGCGCATGACATCGCCCGCAGCGTCGCCCAGAAGCCCACGTCGGCTCACGTGTTGCTGGCGCTCTTCACGGTGGAGAACCGTGCCCAGCTCCTCCTGAAGGAGAAGGGCGTGGACGAGGACGCACTCCTCCAGCTCATCACGGAGGCCCCGGCGGAGACGGGCAACGTGGTGCAGGAGCTGACCGCGCGCGCCCGCGAGCTGGCCAGCACCTTCCGGGCGGGCGAGGCGGACTGCCTGCACCTGCTCATCGCCATCATCCGCAAGCGCTGCGCCGCGAGCGACCTGCTGGGGCGGACGGGGTTGGATCTCATCTCCCTGTCCAACACGGCGCTCGCCTATTCCACCAGCGGCGGCCTGCCGCGCCGGCTCCAGCCGGGCTATGGCCAGGCGGTGGCCACGCGCGCACCGGTGAGCCGCCCGGTGGGCGCGCCGCCGTCTCCCCTCCCCTCCTCCACGTTCGCGCTGAGCGTGCCGCGCCCGGCGCCGGCGCCGGTGATGACGCCCCCGGTGACGCCGCCGCCGGCCGCGCGCGCGACGCCCGCGCTGTCGCCGCGAGACCTCATCGACGTTGACGAGGACGACGTGACGCAGGATGCCGTCGCGGAGGCCCCTCCTCCGCCGATGCCGCGCATGGCGCCGCCCCCGGCCC
>NZ_RAWC01000328.1:0-7071 GCF_003611685.1 Corallococcus sp. CA049B
CCGTCGAGGAGACCGCCGCCGTGGCGCCGCCGCCCGCCGCCCCCCTGCCCGTGCGCTTCGACCTGGACAGCGAGCCCCAGGGCGCGGAGATCATGCTCGACGGCAAGGTGCGTGGCACGACGCCGCTGGTCATCAACCACACCCCTGACGGCCCGGGCCTCGCGTCCGTGGAGGTGTCGTTCGCCATGGACGGCTACCAGACCGTCAGCAAGAAGTACGCGGGCGAGCCGGGCTCCACCGTCAACGTCTCCATCAAGCTTCCGCGCATCAAGAAGCAACCGGGACCGAAGCCTTCCCCCAAGGCTCCCAGCTCCTCGTACAAGGACGATCCGTACCAGTGAATCCCCCGACAGCCTTCCGACGTGGGGCGCTCCTCGCGCTGTGTCTTTGCGCGACCGAGGCCCTGGCGGACGCGCGACTTGAAGCGCGCCGCCACTTCCGCAACGGCATGAACCTCATCGAGCAGAAGCAGTTCGATGAAGGCATCGCAGAGCTGGAAGCGGCCTACACCATCAAGCCGCACCCCAGCGTCCTCTACAACATCGCCCGGGCGTACCAGGACGCGGGCCGGCTGGACGAAGCGCTGGACGCCTACAAGCGCTACCTCGCCTCCAACCCTCCGGACGCCGCCAACGTGCAGGCCCAGGTGACGCGCCTGGAGTCCACGCAGAAGGCGGCCCAGGCGGAGGCGCCCGCCCCCGGCACCGAGACCGGCACGACGGGCACCACCGGCCTGCCCATGCCGCCGCCGCCGCCCACGAGCATCCAGGCCCAGCAGCAGCTGGCCACGCTCATGGAGCGGCTGGAGAAGGCCGTCGCCCGCGCGGAGTCCATGTCCGCCCAGCCGCAGGGCGCTCAGCAGCCCGCGGCCACGCCCGGCCCCACCGTCAGCTCCAGCGGCAACGCCGAATCCGGCGACACCTCCGGCGACCAGGGCCTGGTGCCGTATGAAGAGCGCGTCGTGACGGCGAGCCGCCGCGCCCAGTCCTCGCTGGAGGCGCCCAACGCCACCACCGTCATCACGGCGGAGGACATCCGCCTGTCGGGCGCCACCACGCTGCCGGAGCTCCTGCGCCGCGTGCCCGGCGCGGACGTGATGGCCATGGGCGTGGGCAGCGCCAACGTCAGCCTGCGCGGCTTCAACCAGCGGCTGGCCAACAAGGTGCTGGTGCTGGTGGACGGCCGCACGGAGTACCAGGACTTCCTCGGCCTCACGGTGTGGGCGGGGCTGCCCATCGGCCTGGAGGAGATCGACCGCATCGAGGTCATCCGCGGACCGGGCAGCGCGCTGTACGGCGCCAACGCGATGCTGGGCGTCATCAACATCATCACCCAGGCCCCCGGCACCGGCCGGCGCGCGCGCTTCGGCGCCATGGCGGGCGGCGGCAACACCGTGCAGGGCTCCTTCGTCAGCCACGGGCAGAACGGGGCCCTGCGCTACCGCGCGTCCGCCGCCTACCAGCAGCAGGACAAGTGGAGCCGCGATTACGAGTCCGGCCGTCCGGACTTCGCGCTTCAGGGGCCCGCGGATCCGGACCTGGGGCAGCGCGGGGCTCGCGCCAACCTGTCCACCGTCTACACGTTCGAGGAGGGCCGCGCGATTGGCGTCTCCGGCGGCGTGCACCGCTACCTGACGGAGATCTACCCGCTGGGCTTGCTGCGCAACTACTACATCGACGGCCTGGGCGCGTACGCCAAGGCGGACGTGGAGCTGGGCGCCGTGAAGCTCAAGGCGTTCTGGAACCACCTGTCCGGCGACGCCGGCCCGCAGTACGAGGCCATTGGCCAGCGCTCGCTGGGCACCAGCGTCGCGTCCAACGTCTTCAACGGTGAAGCGCTGTACGCGCGCGGCTTCGAGCTGGCCGGTGAGCACCAGGTGAACATCGGCGTGGAGGGCCGCCTGAAGCGCGTGGCCTTCACCTACCTGGACGGCCTGCGCGAGGAGTTCCACGCGGCGGCCTTCGTCCAGGACGAGTGGCGCATCGTGCAGCCCCTGCGCCTCATCGTCAGCTACCGCGTGGACCGCCACCCGCTGCTCGACAAGGGCAACCCGGGCATCGCGCAGTCGCCGCGCCTGTCCGCGGTGTTCCAGCCCATGGAGGGGCACGCCTTCCGCGCGTCCGTGGCCACCGCCTTCCGCGAGCCCACGTTCCTGGAGAGCTACACCCGGCTGCCCGTGCCCGTGCCGGGCGTCAACGGAGTGAGCCTGCTGACCACCGGCAACCGGACGCTGCGCCCCGAGCGCCTCAACGCGCTGGAGCTGGGCTGGCGCGGTGAGTCCCCGCGCCTGGGCCTGGACTGGGACGTGGCCCTCTACCAGAACACGGTGAAGGACCTCATCGCCCTCTCGCCCGTGCAGTCCCTGCCCGCCGGCGAGTCCTTCGACAGCGGCACCGGCAGCTACCTGCTGGGCCGCTCCATGTTCACCAACGAGGCCGCCATCTACACCGCGCGCGGCGTCGAGGCGGGCATCAACGTGTCCCCCATCGACGGCCTGGGCGTGAAGGCGAGCGCCGCGTACCAGCACGTCAGCTCCGACCTGCCGGATGAAGGCCAGTGCGGCACGTGCAGCCAGACGCCGGCCTTCCGCCTCTTCGGCGGCGTCACCTACCGCACGCGCACGGACCTGGAGTTCGGCATCGAAGCGGCGTTCACGACCTCCACCACCTGGGTGGAGCGCGAGCCCTCCGCGTCCGACCCGACGCGCGTGGACCTCATCGCCAACAACCTCCCCGCGTACACCGTCGTCAACGCCCGCGTGGGCTACACCGTGGTGAAGGACTTCGTCTCCGTGGCGCTGCAGGGCAGCCAGCTCGGTGGCGGCCACGCGGAGCACCCCTTCGGCAACCGCATCGAGCGGCGCGTGTTCGCCAACCTCACGGTGACCCCATGAAGCGCGCCCTTCCCTTCCTCGCGTTCACGCTCGCGTCGCTCCTGTCCGGCGGCTGTGATGCCCCGGACGTGGTGCCCACGGCGGACGGCCGCCAGCACACGCGCACGGCCCGCATCGAGGGCAGCCTGGTGGTGCAGTCGCGCGCCCGCGGCAACGCCATCGTGTTCATCTACGACGCGGCCAACCCGCCGCCGCCCGCGGGCTCCGGCCGGCCGCTGGCCTTCACCGTCGTCACCGCCGCGGAGCTGTTCGGCGCGTCCTTGGGGGACAGCTCCACCGGCCCCTTCACCGCGCCGTTCTCGCTGAGCCTGGTGGAGCCGGGCCGCTATCTGCTGCGCGGCTTCATCGACGCGGACACCTGCCGGACCCTCCCGCAGCCCTGCCACGTGTCGGACTTCAACCCCTGGTACGGCGTCACCTCCGAACCCAACGCGGGCGACGTGGGCGGCGGCGCGGTGGACCCCGCCAACGGCGCCACGCGCGTCCTGGAGGTGTCGACGGACGCGGACGGCTGGCCCCAGCCGCTCACCGGCGTCTCCGTGTCCTTCGCGGACTCGGCCACCGTGCCCTTCGACCGGCCCGCCTTCCAGACCGCGGACGCGCGCGAGTTCAACACCGCGACCACGCCCCTGAAGACGCTGACGCTCACGCCCCAGGTCCTCACCGGCGCGGTGGACCAGCGGCCTCCTGGCTTCTGGGTGCAGCTGATCGACGCCAACAAGGACGGCATCCCGGACGACGCCAACGGCGACGGCGTGCCGGACTTCTGGCCGCGCGTCATCGTCCGCAAGCTGGCGGACGGCGTGACGGGCTACGTGGACGAGAACGACCTCAACCGCGACGGCATGGTGGACGAGGAGGGTGTGGACTACGCGCGCGCCAATGGCGGCAAGGACGGCAAGCCGGACGTGACCGTGCTGGCGGCGGGCCTGGCGCCCGACGCCCTGCTCGCCGCGCTGCTCGACGAACAGGGGAAGCCCCGCACGCAGCCCGTCTTCGTCCCGCAGCTGGTGGTGGCCATCCGCGCACTCGCGCTGGACGCGCGTGACCCCGCAGCGCCCGCGCCGCTCGCGGCCGTCCCCCCGGGGCGCTACAGCGTCACCCTGCTCCAGTCCACGGGGCAGACGTGGCGGCTGCCCAACGAGTTGGATCCGGCGCTCGCGGAGGCCGTGGGGCTGCCGGGCGTGCCGTCCCAGGCCTTCGTGCTGGAGGTCCGCTGAGGTCGTTTTCGCCCTCCTGAAATCGCGGCGCGGTGCCCTGGTTGCTTTGACTTCGCAGGGCCCTTCCGCGACCATGGGCGGAGCCGCTGGAGGCGTTTCCTCCCCGAGGTTTTGATTCCGATGAAGGCCGGCCCTCTCTCCACCCCCGAAAACGCGCCCTCCCGTCCCACGGGGAGCACGCCCACGGTCCGTCCGACCGGGGGGACCGGCCCGCAGCGTGTACTGCTGGTGGATGACAGCCGCTCCATCCGGACGCTGCTGAAGATCTACCTCATGGCCCGCAGCTTCGAGTTCCTGGAGGCGGAGTCCGCCGAGGAAGGCCTCAAGGTCGCCGAGGCGGAGCACGTGGACCTCATCCTCACCGACTTCCACATGGACGGGATGAACGGCGCGGACTTCGCCGGGCAGATCCGCGCCAGCGCCAACGCCAGGCTGTCCAAGGTCCCCATCCTGATGATGACGGGCGACCCGAACGTGGCGGAGGTGCGCGCGCTGGGCCAGAAGGCCGGCATCAGCGCCTTCGTGCGCAAGCCGGTGAGCTGCGCGCAGCTGATGACGCTGGTGGACACCATCCTCCCGCTGCCCCGCGCCGCCGCGAAGTAGCGGAAAGCCTTCAGCTCAGGCCGGGCGCTCCCGCGCGAGCGCCCGCCGCTTGCGCAGCGCCTCGCCCACGCGCACGGCGAAGAGCAGCGCCAGGACGGCCCCGTAGAGCACCGGCTCCGTGACGTCCTTCTTCACCCGCCACACGAAGTGCACCACGCCCAGCACCGCGGCCACGTAGGCCAGCCGGTGCAGGCGCTGCCACGCAGGGAAGCCCAGCCTCCGCACCCATTTGTGGGTGGAGGTGACGGCCAGCGGCACCAGCAGCATCAGCGCGGTGAAGCCCACGGTGATGAAGGGCCGGGTGAAGACGTCCTCCGCCATGGCGCGCACGTCCAGGCCCTGATCCAACACGGCGTAGGTGAGGAAGTGCGCCGCCGCGTAGGTGAAGGCCAGGAGGCCCAGCGTGCGGCGGATGCGCGCGGGCCACGTCCAGCCCGTCACCAGCCGCACCGGCGTGCACGCCAGCGAGCCCACCAGCACCGCCAGCGCGAAGAGGCCCGTCTGGTTGAGGGCGAACTCGATGCCGTTGGCCCCCAGCTGTCCCTGCGCCCCCTGCACCGCGAGGAGCAGCAGCGGAGAGAGCCCTCCGACGGCGATGGCGGGGTTCAGCCAGGGGAGCTTGGTGGAGGCCATCGTTCAGAAGTCCCGCTTCAGGTCCATGCCGCTGTAGAGGCCGGCCACCGCGTCCGCGTAGCCGTTGAAGGGCAGCGTGGGCCGGCGCGACGTCTCACCGATGCGGCGCTCCGTGGCCTGGCTCCAGCGCGGGTGATCCACCGCCGGGTTGACGTTGGCGTAGAAGCCGTACTCGCGCTTGTTGGTGATGTTCCACGTCGTGGGCGGCTGCTCGCGCGTGAGCGTGATGCGGACAATGGACTTGATGCCCTTGAAGCCGTACTTCCACGGCACCACCAGCCGCAGCGGGGCGCCGTTCTGCGCGGGCAGCTGCTTGCCGTACAGGCCCGTGGCCAGCAGCGTCAGCGGGTGCTGGGCCTCATCCAGGCGCAGGCCCTCCACGTAGGGCCAGTCGAGCACCGGGCTCTTCTGGCCGGGCATCTGCTCCGGGTCCTCCAGCGTGGTGAAGGCCACGTACTTCGCGAAGGACGTGGGCTGCACGCGGTCCAGCAGCTTGCCCAGGGGCAGGCCCAGCCACGGAATCACCATGGACCAGGCCTCCACGCACCGCATCCGGTAGACGCGCTCCTCCAGCGGGAAGGCGGAGATGAGCTGATCCACGTCCACGGTCCACGGCTTGTGCACCTCCCCGTCGATGACGACCGTCCACGGCCGCGTCTTCAGCGCGTGCGCGCGGCGGGCCGGGTCGTTCTTGTCCAGGCCGAACTCGTAGAAGTTGTTGTAGGTGGTGATGTCCTCGTAGGGCGTGCGCGGCTCGTCCGTGCTGAAGAGGCCCTGGGCGGGCGCCACCGGCTGGTCCACCGCGCCCGCGTCCGGCACGAAGCCGTCCATGGGCCGGGTGCGCTTCATGCCCAGCAGGTACAGCCCGCCGCCCACCACCGCGGCCGTGCCCGCGAACAGGCCTGCGTTCTTGAGGAACTCGCGGCGGCGCACGTAGAGCTGCTCGGGCGTCACTTCGGAGCCGGGGGGCTCGGGAGGGAGCTTGTCGCGCATGACTCCCTCTATAACGCCCCAGCGCCTTTTCCGGTTACCGCCGGGCGTCCTTCACCCGCCACAGCCGCCACCAGGGCGTGCCGGGGGACTGATGGTGCTCCCAGTGGTAGCCGAAGAAGAAGCACGACAGCAGGGCCCACAGGTGGTTGCGCGGCAGGGAGCGCGCATGGTGCGGCGCCATCCCCTCCGCCTCCGGGCGCCGGTGCGGAAGGTACGTGCCGAAGTAGAACAGCTGCACGGTGGCCAGCACCGACGGCAGCACCCAGAAGGCCAGGATGCGCGCCTGGGGGACGCCCAGCCACAGCAGCACGTTGAACTTCAGCGCCATGACCGCGATTTGGAGCCACGTCGTGTAGCGGACCATGAAGGCCCCGAACCACGGCCAGAACGACACGCCCCGGGCCGCGAAGTCCGGGTCATGGTCGCCGGTGGGGTCCTCATGGTGCGCCCGGTGGTTCACCACCAGCCGGCGGTAGGACAGCCCCGCGAAGAGGAAGCAGGCCAGCATCCCCACCGCCGCGTTCACCCGGCGGTTCAGGGACACGGTGCCGTGCATGGCGTCATGCCCGGTGATGAAGAGGCCGGTGGACAGCCACATCTGCAAGAGGACGTGCAGCCAGGGGAGCGGTGAGGCCCACGGCAGCACGGGGCCCGCCAGCATCCACGCCAGGTGCCCGCCCCACGCGCCCACCACCGCGAGCGCGAGCACGGCGCCCCACGGGTCGGGAG
>NZ_RAWC01000329.1:0-6942 GCF_003611685.1 Corallococcus sp. CA049B
AGGCGGGACAGGGGAATGCGGGTGGTGGTGCGTCATGAGGAAGCCTCCTTTCCCCGGGCCAACGCGGCACCCGGCGCGCTCTTACACATGCGTAACCCGCCCTCCCGAAGCCCGTGCCGCCCGCGCTCCCACCACTGGGAGGCAGGGCGCCAGGCGGGCCCTGGGGTTTGTCCGCACGGGGCCTTTTCCAGTAGGACGCGGCGCCGGCGGCCTGGAGTTCCAGGGGCTTGCGCGTCCGGTCGCGGAGGACGCGCGGCGAAACGGCCAGGAAAATCCGCTCACTCCGTATGGCCAGGGAAGCAAGGTCGGGGCCCGACCAGAGAGAGCATCGAATGCGACGCATGTGGGTGATGGGGGGGGCGGCGCTGGCCCTCCTCGCCAGCGGCTGTGATGCCATCGACCTGTCGGACATCATCCAGCGCGACGCGAAGACCCGGGTGCGCCCGGAGCCTCCTGGCGAGCACTGCGAGTTCGGCGGGGACGCGGTGGAGTCCGGCCTGGACCAGGACCGCGACGGGGAGCTGGACGACGCGGAGGTCACCGCCACCGCCTACGTCTGCGACGCCGCCTTGCCCCAGGTCCGCACCCGCGCGCGGCCCGAGCCCCACGGCGCGAACTGCACGCTGGGGGGACAGGCGGTGCAGTCCGGCCTGGACCAGGACGGCGACGGGCAGCTGGGCGACCCGGAGGTCTCCGCCACCGAGTATGTCTGCGCCACCTCGGTGGCCAACGTGCTCCTGCGCGTGCGGCCGGTGAGCCCGGGCGCGCGCTGCCCCCTGGGCGGCCAGGTGTCTCACGCCGGCCATGACGCCAATGGCAACGGCCTGCTGGAGGACGGGGAGATTGCCCAGGAGGTGTACGCCTGCAACGAGCCGGTCCCCGTCGTGATGCGCCTGCGCTCGCTGGAGGCCTTCACCGCGCCGTGCGACGGCGACGACAGCGGCGGCACGGCCCTGGAGGCGGGCCCGGACCTGGACGGTGACAAGGTGCTCGCGATGTCCGAGGTCGAAGCCTCCCACTACTTCTGTGGCCTGGAGCTGACCGACCTGAAGCTCCGCCATCAGCCCGAGCCCGCGGGGCCGAACTGCGCACGGGGAGGCACGCGCGTGGACGCGTTCCAGGACCTGGACCACGACGGCGAGCCAGACCGCGACGGCGTCTCGGCGGCCGTGTACGTGTGTCAGTCCACCCGCGTGCACGACGGGGACTTCGCGGTGACGAGCCCCGTGGACCTGGTCGCGCTCGAGGGCGTCACCCACCTGCGCGGCGAGCTGATCATCTCCGCGCCCACGCTCACCGACGCGTCCCTGCCCGCCCTGGCGGTCATCCAGGAGAGCTTCACGGTCCGGGGCAACTCGAGCCTGCGGCGGCTGTCCCTGCCCGCCCTGCGCTTCGTGGGCGGCGACGTGACGGTGAGCGCCAACGCCCGGCTGGACTCACTCATGCTGGGCACGGCGGCGGCCTTCCCCCTGTGGGCCGAGCGCAGCCTGTTCGTGGAGGACAACCCCATGCTCGCCACGCTGGATGGGCTGGCGGCGGTGCAGCCGCACGACAGCGTCATCCTGCGCGCGAACAACGCGCTGGTGGAGCCCGGCCTGCTGTCCAACATCACCGGGCTCCAGGGGTCCCTCATCATCGAGGACCACCTCCGGATGAACCGGATGCCCTTCCACCGCCTGGCCCGGGTCCACGGGGATGTGCGCATCAGGAACAACGCCGCGTTGGCGAGCACCTTCGGGCTGGACGACCTGACGTCCGTGGACGGCACGCTGGAGCTGCGTGAGAACGCCGTGCTGGAGCTGCTTCGCCCGCTGGGCAAGCTCACCTCCGTGGGCGAGCTGGACATCATCGCCAACCCCCGGCTGACGGACACGACGGGCTTCGAGCGGCTCTCCTTCGCGGGCCGCATCTTCATCCAGGGCAACCCCGCGCTGGTGAGCGTGGGGGACATGCCCTCGCTGTGGCAGGTCACGCAGGACTTCTCGCTGAAGTACAACGGGAAGCTCCAACGCGTGCACCACCTGCCCCTCCTGCGGAGCGCGAACGCGGTGGTGGCCGTGGGCAACACCGAGCTGACGTCCCTGGAGGGCTTCAATCAGCTGATCCGGCTGGGCTCGCTGGAGTCGCTGGGCAACCCGGCGCTCACGTCCCTGCGCGACCTGGCGCTGCTGCGCGAGGTGGAGAGCCTCAACATCCAGGGCAACGCGGCGCTCACGGACTTCGGCCTGACGGAGCTGGCTCGCGTGTCGCAAACCTTCCTCGTCATGGACAACGCGAAGCTGCCCACGTGCCAGGCCACCGCGCTCGCGGCGAGCGTGTTCCAGGGCGAGCCGCTGCCGGGCCCGACCATCGAAAGGAACGACGACGCGGCGACCTGCCCCTGAGGCGCTTGAGCCGCCTCAGCGGCGCGGCTTGCAGGTGCAGTCCAGGCAGCCGTGCGCCGCGCACGCGCCGCAGCCGCGCTCCAGCGAACGCTTGAGCGCGAGCCGCGCACGGTGCAGCCGCACGCCCGCGTTGTTGGGGGTGATGCCCACCTCGCGCGCCACGTCCGGCACAGCCCGCCCCTCCAGGTCCACCTGGCGCACGAGCCGGGCGTACTCGGGCTTGAGCGTGGGCAGCAGGTCCGCGAGGCACGCGCACACCGCGCCCTTCAGCTCCGGGTCCTCGGTGGCGGAGTCCGCGTCGCGCGCCTCCACCTCCAGCGCGCGTCCCTCCGCGGCCTGCCGGCGGTGGTGGTCCACGAGCGCGTTGCGCAAGAGGCGGTAGAACCACGCCACCGCGCTCTCGCCGTCCTTCAGTGCCCCGCCCTTCTCCAGCGTGCGGGCGAAGGCCGTCTGGAAGAGGTCCTCCGCGACGGCCCGGCTGCCCACCCGCCGCTCCACGAAGGCGACGAAGCGGCGCTGATGGGCCAGGAGCGCCGCCACCACGTCCTCGCGGTCCGGGGGCAGCCCTGCGTCTGGCCCTTCAGCCTCCATGCGACTCCTTCGCGACTACGGAGGGCCGTTGCCCTGGCGCAGCGAGTTCAGCTCCACCGCGGTGGCGTAGACCTGGGCCCAGGCGCGGTACTTGAAGCGGTCCAGCACGCCCTTCTGGTCGTTCGCGTAGTCGAACATGTCCTTGCGGAACAGCGCGTCGGCGGCCTTGCGCGCCTCGGGCTTCAGCGGCGTGCCCTTCTTCTCGAAGTAGCGCAGCAGGTCATAGCCGTAGTCGTGCGTCTTGGCCGCCTTGTCGAACTCCTTCACCGGGCCAATCTGGCCGGGGACGGAGGCGTAGCCGAGCGGGTCCTGCATGCGCTGGCCGTGGGGCGTCTGGATGCTGTACGGCTTGTAGCCCATCACCTTCTCGAAGTCCGCCGGGGGCGGGCGAGCCCCGGTGAGGTACTCGTTCATCAGCTTGCCGTGGTCGCCCGCGGGCGCGCCGGAGATGGCGGCGGTGCGCTGGGTGGCCGCGGTGCCGGAGGAGAAGGAGTCCTTCACCACGTTGCGGGCCGCGGGGGCGGCCGGACGCGTGGCGGGGGCTTCCTTCGCCTGGGTCTGGGGCGTGAGAACGGGCTTGTTGCGGATTTGCATGGGGGGCCTGGGCGAGAAGTCTTCTCGATTTTTCGGAAACCGCCCATCCAAAGTTGCGGATCCGCACGCGAAGTCACGCAGAATGCGCTCAAAGCGCCGCGGGGCGCATTGGAGGACTGCATGGGAAGCGACGCGTACCTCGAGGAAATCCAACAGTTGCGCGCCGACGACGCGCAGGGCGCCCTGAACCTCGTGGACCGGGCGAGGAAGCAGGCGGACCTCTCCGTCGAGGAGCTCACCCGGCTGGCGCACGCGCTGGACGAGCGCAAGCAGCGGGTCGCCGCGCTGACGCTCCTGGAAGAGGCCCTGCGCCGGGAGCCCACGGCGGCGGAGCCGGCCTACACGCTGGCCATGCTCTACCTGGAGCAACAGCAGGACGCACGGGCAGTGGAGATCCTCAAGCCCGTCCTGGCCGCGCAGCCGGACCACGACAAGGCGAACCTGACCCTGGCCATGGCGCTGGCGAAGACGGAGCCCTCGCAGGCGCGCGCGCACGCGGCCCGGGCCGCGAAGTCCCCGGACGAGGATGTCCGGGCGCAGGCGCAGGAGCTGGAGAAGGTCCTCGCGGAGCACGCGTCCCGCTAGCGGCCTTCAGTCGCCGCGCTTGAAGTCCTCCGTGCGCACGCCGTAGCGCTTGAGCAGGCGGTGCAGGCTCTCGCGCTCCATGCCCGCGCGCTCGGCCGCGTGGGTGACGTTGCCGGAGAACTCCTGCATGAGCGCGGTGAGGTAGTCGCGAGACACGGCGTCGCGCACGCGGTCCACCGCTTCACGGTAGGGCTGCTTCGCCAGGGCCTCCGCGGACGGCGCCACGGAAGGCGCGGGGGCACCGGACACACCCAGTTCCGGGGGTAGATCCTCCGGGGTGATGCGCGGCCCGGCCGCCACCGCCGCCGCGCGCGCCACCGCGTTCTGCAGCTGCCGCACGTTGCCCGGCCACGGCGCGGCGGTGAGGGCCTGGAGCGCCTGGGGCGTGAAGCCCTCCAGCTCCGGCCGTTTCGCGGCCGTGAGGAAGTGCATGGCGAGCAGCGGGATGTCCTCGCGGCGCTCGCGCAACGCGGGCATGCGCACCGTCACGCCGTCCAGGCGGTAGAACAGGTCCTCGCGGAAGCGGCCCTTCGCCACCTCCTGCGCCAGGTCCCGGTGCGTGGCCGCAACCACGCGCACGTCCACCGTCACCGGCGTGGTGGTGCCCACGCGGCGGATCTCCTTCTCCTGGAGCGCGCGGTTGAGCTTCACCTGCACGGGCAGCGGCAGGTCGCCCACTTCATCCAGGAAGAGCGTGCCGCCGTGGGCCTCCTCGAAGAGGCCGGCCTTCGCGCCCGTCGCCCCGGTGAAGGCGCCCTTCGCGTGGCCGAAGAGCTCGCTCTCCACCAGCTCCGCCGGCAGCGCGCCGCAGTTCACCGCGACGAAGGGCTTGTCGCGGCGCGGGCTCTCGCGGTGCAGCGCGCGGGCGGCCAGCTCCTTGCCGGTGCCCGTCTCGCCGGTGAGCACCACGGTGAGGTCGCGCGCCGCCACCTGCGCGAGCAGCGCGTGCGTCTTCTGCAACGCGGGGCTGGTGCCGCGCAGGCCGTGGAAGTCCGGCATGCGCGCCACGCGGGCGGCGAGCCCCTGTGCGTCCCGGCGCTGGCGCTGGCGCTCCAGGGCGCGGGCGACCACCAGGGCCACCTCGTCCGGGTCGAAGGGCTTGGACAGGTAGTCGTACGCGCCTTCCTTGATGGCCTCCACGGCCTTGGGGATGCTCGCGTAGGCGGTGACGAGGACGACCTCCGTCTCAGGCGCGCGCCGCTTCACCTCGCGCAGCACCGTGAAGCCGTCCGCGCCCGGCATCTGGATGTCCGTGACGACCACGTCGAACGTGCGCGCGGAGACCAGGGCCAGCGCCTGCACCCCGTCGGGCGCGGTCGTCACCGCGTACGCGTCCCCGAGGATGCGCGCGAACAGCTTGAGCATGTTCTCCTTGTCGTCCACCACGAGGACCGAGGGCTTCGCGCCGCTCATGCCGCCGCCTCCTGTTGGCGCGATGGAGAAGGCAGCGACAGCGTGAAGCGCGCGCCGCCCAGGGCCCCGGTGTCCACGTCGATGCGGCCGCCGTGCGCCTCCGCGATGGCCTGGCTCACCGCGAGCCCCAACCCCGTGCCCGAGGGCTTCGTCGTGAAGAAGGGCTCGAACAGCCGCGCCCGCGCCTCCGGCGTCACCCCGGGCCCCGAGTCCGAGACCGCCACGCGAGCGCTCTTGTCCGCGTCCACCGCGATGCGCACCTCCACCCGTCCTCCCTCGCCCGCGGCCTCCGCCGCGTTCTTCACCAGGTTGAGCAGCACCTGCCGCAGCCGGGGCGCCTGCGCCCACGCGGTGCCCTCGCCTTGCACGTCCACCGTCACGGTGCCCAGGCGCGTGGCTTCACGCAGGCGCAAGACGACCTCCTCGCACGCGTCGCGCAGCGCCACCGGCTCGCGCGGCCCGCGGCCCGGACGCGCCAGGTCCAGGAGCCCCTCCACGATGTCCTGGCAGCGCACCGCCTCCTCCTCCACCACGCGCAGGTCCTCCGCGAGCGTGCCCTCCGCCCGCCGCTGCAACAGCCGCACGTACCCGAGGATGACGCCCAGCGGGTTGTTGATTTCATGCGCCACGCCCGCCGCCAGCCGGCCAATGCCCGCCAGCTTCTCGTGCTGGACGAGCCGCGCCACCGCGTTGCCGATGTACACGCCCACCCCGGCCGCGAACAGCGTGGCCCCGCCCAGCAGCAAGAGCGCCCAGCGGAAGCTGTCGCGCTCCACCGCGCCCACGTGCGACTCGAAGGCGTCCATGGACGCGTCCGAGTCCGCCGTCAGCGCGTCCACCCGCGCCTGGATGCGCGACACCCACTCCAGCGCCCGCCCATGCGCGGCCTCCACCGCGGCCGCGTCCTTCGCCATCACCGCGGGCAGGAGCGTGTCCCGGTAGAGCGTGTCCAGCGCGTCGCCCGACGCCTGGATGTCCGCCACCGCCGCGCGCTCCTCCGCGTCGCGCGCGTGCTCCGAAAGCCGCCGCGTCAGCGCCTCCACGCGGGCGCGGGCCTCGGAGTGGAAGCGCCGGTGGCTGTCGTTGCCCAGGATGATGGTGTGCGCCAGGTGCGCGTACTGGTCCCGCACCGCCGTGGCCAGCTCCCGCGCCTCCCGCGCCCGGCCGCCCACCTCGCGCAGCGCGCGCGTGCCCTCGTGGATGTCCGCCAGCCGGCCGAGCGCATAGCCCGACGCCGCCGCGAACAGCGCCACCAGTGCACCGAACGCGAGCAACACCTTGCGGGTCGTGGTGCCGGAGACAGGTCCCATGGGAAGCCCTCTTATACGGCGCGCGCCCCTTTTCGCTCGTGCCTGGCGCGTGTCCTCCCCAGGCC
>NZ_RAWC01000032.1:0-58526 GCF_003611685.1 Corallococcus sp. CA049B
ACGTGGGCGTGGGGCCGCTGTTCGGCACGACGACGAAGGTGGTGGCGGCGCCGGTGCTGGGGCTGGAGGCCTTCCGGCGGGTGGTGGCGGACAGCCCGCTGCCGGTGGTGGGCATTGGCGGGGTGGGCCTGTCCAACATCGCGAGCGTGGCGGCGACCGGGGCGCACGGCGCGGCGGTGGTGTCCGACGCCCTGCTCGCCCAGGACATCGCCGAGCGGGTGCGGCAGCTGGCGGCGGCGTTTGACAGCGCGCGGGGGACTGGCCTCTAAGAGGCGGTACCCCCACCATGAACCATCCGCCTCCGCGTCATCACGGGACGACGCCGCGCCGTCCCAACATCGGCCTCAGCCCGGACTGGGTCCAGCCGGCCGACTCCGCCTTCCCCCGCTACGAGTTGAAGGTGCCCTACGCGGAGGCGGTGCTGCGCGCGGGGGGCCTGCCCTTCGTGCTGCCGTACACCGACGACCCGTCCTGCGTGGACGCCTACCTGGAGCGGGTGTCCGGGCTGGTGGTGACGGGCGGCGCGTTCGACATCCCCCCGTCCGCGTACGGCGAGGAGGCCCGCGAGGGCATGGGGCCGCTGAAGGAGGGCCGCACGGCCTTCGAGGCGCAGCTCATCCGCGGCGCGCTCAAGCGCAACCTGCCGGTGCTGGGCGTGTGCGGGGGCATGCAGCTGCTCGCCGTGGTGCTGGGCGGCACGCTGTTCCAGGACATCCTGAAAGAGGTTCCGGGCGCGCGCGACCACGAGCAGAAGCACGACCGCACCCAGCCGCAGCACCCGGTGGAGGTGAAGAACGGCACGCTCCTGGCGGAGGCCGTGGGGCACGGGCAGCTGATGGTGAACTCCACGCACCACCAGGCGGTGAACAAGCCGGGCACGGACGTGACGGTGAGCGCGGTGTCGCCGGACGGCGTGGTGGAGGCGATTGAGTCCACCGCGCACACCTTCGCGCTGGGCGTGCAGTGGCACCCGGAGCTGATGCTGGGGACCATCCCGGTGCACCTGGGCGTCTACAAGGCGCTGGTGCAGAAGGCGCGAGAGCACCGCCGGTGAGGCCGCGCGTCCTGCTCCTGGCGGGACTGGAGCCCACGGGCAGGGCCGGGCTCCTGGCGGACGTGGCCGCGGTGCGGGCGCGGGGCGGCGACGCGGTGGCGGTGCCCACGGCCCAGACGGCGCAGGGCTCGCACACCTTCGCGGTGGTGCCGGCGTCCCCGCGCATGCTGGCCGCGCAGGTGACGGCCGCGCGCGAGTGGGGCCCCCTGCACGCGGTGAAGTGGGGCGTGGTGCCCGGGCCGTCACAGCTGGCCACGGCGAGGGCGGCGCTCAAGGACGCGGACGCGTGGTGGGTGGTGGACCCGGTGGTGCGCTCCTCCCGGGGGCAGGTGCTGTCACGGCTGACGCCCCGGCACTACCTGGCGCTCGCGGGCCCGCGCGTGCTGGTGACGCCGAACCTGGAGGAGGCCGCGTGGCTCTTGGGCCGGCCCGCGCTGGGCACGGTGGAGGACGCGCAGGAGGCGGCGGAGGCGCTGTGTCAGCGCGGCTTCGGCGCGGTGCTGGTGAAGGGCGGGCACCTGCCGGAAGGGCAGGGGCTGGCGGACGTGCTGGCGTATTCCGGGCGCACGGTGGTGATGCGGGGGCGCCGGTTGAAGCGGCCCCCGGAGCGCCGGGGCACGGGCTGCCGGCTGGCGTCCGCGCTGGCGGCGGAGCTGGGCCGGGGCACGGGGCCGGAGGCCGCGGTGCGGGCGGCCCGTGAGCACGTCACGGGCTACCTGCGCACCGGCCGGGACTGACCGCGGGAGGCTATTCGCTCCGGGCGCGGCTTTCGAAGCGCGTGTACTCCGCGAGGAACACCAGCTCCACGGACCCGATGGGGCCGTTTCGCTGCTTGGCGACGATGAGCTCCACGGGGATGACCGTGCTGCTCTGTCCGCCACCCCCGCCGCCGCCACCTCCGCCGCCACCCTCGCCGCCTTCTTCTTCCGTCTCGCGGTGGATGAACATCACCACGTCGGCGTCCTGCTCGATGGAGCCGGACTCACGCAGGTCGGAGAGCATGGGCTTGCCACCCTTGCGCTCCTCCACCTTACGGCTGAGCTGGCTGAGCGCGATGATGGGCACCTCCAGCTCCTTGGCCAGCTGCTTGAGCGCGCGGGAGATTTCCGCCACTTCCAGCTGGCGGCTCTCCACCTTGCCCTTCTGGTGCATCAGCTGGAGGTAGTCGATGACGAGCAGCGACAGGCGCGGGTCCTTCTGCTTCACGCGCCGCGCCTTCGCGCGCAGGTCGAACGGGGACAGGCCGCCGGAGTCGTCGATGTAGATGGGCGCGTTGTAGAGCGCGCCCGCCATCTCCTGGAACTTCTCCTCGTCGTGCGGGGACAGCCGGCCGCCGCGCAGCTTCTTCATGTCCACGCGCGCGGTGGACGCGAGCAGACGCATGAGCAGCTGATCCGCGGGCATTTCCAGGCTGAAGATGCCGACGGCCTTGTTCTCCTTCAGCGCCGCGTGCACCGCGATGTTCATGGCGAAGGACGTCTTGCCCACGCCGGGACGCGCCGCGAGGATGATGAGCTCACCGGCGTGCAGGCCGGTCAGCTGGTTGTCCAGGTCGATGTAGCCCGTGGACAGGCCCGTCACGCCCGTCGCCGCGGTCTTCATCTTGTCCAGCAGGTCGAGCGTCTGCTCCATCAGCTCGCTGACCGGACGCAGGTCGCCTTCGCGCTTCTTCTCCGCGAGGAGGAAGACCTTGCGCTCGGCCTCGTCGAGCAGGACCTCCAGCTCGCCCGTCTCCTGGCTGGCGAGGTCCTGGATCTCCCGGCCCACGTTGGCCAGGCGCCGGCGCAGCGCCTGGTCCTTGACGATGTGGGCGTACTGGACGGCGTTGGCCGCCAGCGGCACCACCTGGTCCAGCCCCATCAGGTACGCGGGGCCGCCCACCGCGACGAGCTGGCCCAGGACCTTGAGCTCCTCCGCGAGCGTCAGGTGGTCCACCTGCTTGCTCTGCTGATCCAGCCGCATCATCGCGGCGAAGATCTGCGCGTGCGAAGGGCTGGCGAAGTCGTCCGCGTGGACGACCTCCGCCACGGGCGTGATGAGCCCGTTGTCCGCCAGCACGGCGCCCAGCACCGCACGCTCCGCGGCGAGATCCTCGTGGACCCGCCGTCCTTCCCTACCGTCCAGGACGTTCTGCATGGCTGCTTGGAACCTCTACAGGCAGCGTCTGACACGTTCCAGCGGACGTCCAGTTTCCAGGCAACAGACCTGTAGCACCCGGTAGGTCCGGGAGGGATGCCGCGACCCGCCGTAGGAGCTCCGCCCGGCCTCCGGGTGAACCGACCCGGCGCGTCGGCCTATTCGGCGGCGCCCCACTGCTGGAGGAAGGCCTCCCGGTAAGGTGCGGCTGAGGATCACCGTGGAGCCGTCCTTGAGCACCAGGATGCCGTCCCCATGCGTCCACGGCTCCAGGCGGGCCACGGCCTCCAGGTTCACCAGGTCGCCGCGGTGCACGCGCACGAAGCGGGTGGGGTCCAGGCGCTCCTCCAGGGCCCGCAGCGTCTGGCGCACCAGGTGTTCGCCTTGGGCGGTGAAGAGCCGCACGTACTTGTCCTCCGACGACAGGCGCCACACGGTGTCCAGGCGCAGGGGCACCCAGCCCTCGCCCACCTTCACCACCAGCCGCTCCAGGGGCCGCTCCGGGCGGGCCTTCGCCACCGTGGCGAGCAGGGCGTCCAGCGCGGCGGAGCCGTGCGTGCCCGCGCTCAGCAGCGCATGGGCCTTGTCGAGCGCCCGCGTGAAGCGGCCGGCGTCATAGGGCTTGAGGAGGTAGTCCGCCGCGTGGGCCTCGAAGGCCTGGAGCGCGAAGCGCTCGTAGGCGGTGGAGAAGACCACGGCGGGGCAGGCGTCCGGCCCGAGCGTCTCCAGGACCTCGAAGCCGGTGAGGCCGGGCATCTGCACGTCCAGCACCACCAGGTCCGGCCTCAGCGCTTCGATGCGCGCGAGCGCCTCCGTCCCGTCCGAGGCCTCCCCCACGCAGGTGAAGCGCGCGTCGTCCGCCAGCAGGCGCTTCACCTTCGCGCGCGCGGGCGCCTCGTCGTCCACCACCAGCACCCGGAACACCGTCATGCGACCTCCACCCTGGGCAGCCAGACCGTCACGCGCGCGCCGCCCTCCGGTCCCGCGCCGCGCTCCAGCCGGGCACGGTCGCCGTGGAGCAGGGTGAGCACGCGCTGCAACTGCGTCAGCCCCACGCCGGGCCCGGAAGCAGGGGAGGTCGCCCCGAAGCCGCGTCCGGTGTCCTCCACCTCCAGCGCCCAGCGGTCGGCGTCAGCTCGCGCGCGGATGCGCACCTCCAGCGCGCCGCGCAGGTCCTGGTTGTGCTTCACCGCGTTCTCCACCAGCGTCTGCAGCGCGAAGCAGGGCACGCGCTGGGGCTCCAGTCCCGGCGCCACATCCCAGCGCACCTCCAGCCGGTCGCCGAAGCGCGCCGAGAGCAAGGCGACGAAGCGCTCGGTGTGCCCGCGTTCCTCGGCCAGCGTCCAGGTGGGCTCGGTGCGCTCCAGGCTCGCGCGTAGGAGCTGGCCCAGGTCGCTCAGGAGCCGGTCCGTGCGCGGCAGGTCCTCGTACATCACCGACCCGATGGTGTGCAGCGCGTTGAAGAGGAAGTGCGGGTGCAGCTGGCCCGTGAGGGACTGGAGCTGCGCGGCCCTCAGCTCGCCCTCCAGCTCCGCCGAGCGCAGCGCGCGGGCCTGCCGCTCCCGCCACTCGTGCAGGAGCGCGATGACCGCGCAGCCCAGGCCGTAGGTGATGAGGTCCTTCTGCGCCTCCATGGGGAGCGCGTACACGGGGGGCCCCAGGTCGTAGTCCCCCAGCTCCAGCAGCGCGTAGACGCCGTGCCGCAGCCCCGCCATCAGCGCGATGTGCAGCGACGTGAAGACCATGAACGCCGCCGCGTGGATGCCCAGGAAGCGCGCCCAGCCCACGCGGGGCGACGGCGCGTTGAGCACCGCCGTCATCAGGACGGGGAGCAGCAGCGTGACGGCGATCGCGCTGGTCACCTCCCAGATGAACGCGGGTGCCCAATGGCCCGGATGCGGCCGCATGAGCTGCATCAGCCGCACCGCGCTGCCCTGCCACACGCCCAGGACCAACCCGAACGCCAGGACCTTCAGCGCCGGGCGCGACCGCAACCGGGGCCAGCGCCACCGCGTGGAGGGAACCTCCGCCCAGGCGCTCACCCCACGGCCTCCGGGGTGAGCACCGCCGGACGCGCGGCCCGGGGCTTCATGCCGAAGAGCGGCCGCAGCCACGACACGCGGGACACGCCTTCACACAAGGCCAGCGTGACGGCGAAGGACAGCGTGAGCACCGCGAGGAGCATGGCCCAGGGACCCACCGGCAGGCGCAGGCACAGGTATCCCACGCAGACGATGACCGTCTGGTGGAAGATGTAGAACGGATACGACAGTGCCTGCGCGTGCGTTAGCCACGCGGGGGCCGTGCGCACGTGGTGCCGCGCGAAGGCCATCGCCGTCAGCAGTCCGCTCCAGATGAGCACCGTGCCCCCCACGATGGCGGGCACCACCGGCATCACCGGCCACGGCCACACCAGCTCCACCACGAGCGCCGCCAGGGCCACGGCCAGGAGCCCGTGACGCAGCGCCACCAGCCGGCCCCACACGCCCGGGCAGCGTCCCAAGAGGTGCCCGTAGAGGAACAGCAGGCCGTAGTGGACGAAGGTGCGCGGATCATCCAGCAGCGCGTGCGTCTCCGGGAAGTCGCGCAAGAGCACCCGGTTGAGCGCCAGCGGCACCCCGAGCCACAGCACGTTCACCCCTCGCGACAGCCACGCGTCCGCCCACGCGAGGAACCGCCCCCCGGCCTGCGTGCGCAGCGCCGCGAAGAGGGGCAGGGCCATGAGGCAGTAGACGAACAGGTAGGCCACGAACCACAGATGGTGCCAGCTGAAGCTGCCCGCGGGGTAGGGCACGAAGTCGAACACCGTCGGGTAGAACGCGGCGTAGCTCCCCTGGACGCGGCCCTGGAACAGCCGCTCCACGTAGATCTGCGGCGGCACCACCACGAACATGCCAAACACCAGCGGCAGCAACAGCCGCTTCGTCCGGTCCTTCGTGAACGCCCTCAAGGAGCGCCGCCGGAGCGCGAACGCGGTGCCCGCGCCGGAGATGACCATCAACAGCGGCATGCGCACCAGGTGCAGCACTCCCATCACGGGCTCCAGCGCCGGCAGCGCCTGGGGGCTCTTGATGTGCCAGTCCCAGGTGTTGAACATCATCCCGGTGTGGAACAGGTGCAGCACCACGATGGCCAGCACCCGGAGCCAGTCCAGGTCGGGGTGGTGCACGGCGGCGGGGCGGAGTGGGGCGCTCATGCGCTGGGGACCTCCTGACGGTGTCCGCCGCTGAAGTACCCACGCTTGCGCTCCTGGCTCCACGCGGATGCCGTGAAACGGACCGCCCGCGGCGCGAGCCGGACGGCCTCCACCCCGGAGACGCGAAAAGGGCCGCCCGGTTGCCCGGACGGCCCTTCCCTTTGAAGCGATGGAGCGCTTCAGGTGAAGCGGTGGACTACTCGGCCACCACGTCGACCTTGATCTTCGCCGTCACCTCGCGGTGCAGGCGGAGCTCCACTTCGTAGCTGCCCAGCGACTTGATGGGCTCGGCCAGGTGCAGCTGGCGGCGATCCACCTGCTGTCCCTGGGTCGCGAGCGCCTCGGCGATGTCCAGCACCGTGACGGAGCCGAACAGCTTGTCCTGCTCGCCCACCTTGCGCTTGATGGTGACCTTGACGGCGCCCAGCTTCTTGGCCTGCTCGTCGGCAGCGCCCTTCAGCTTGGCGTTGCGCGCAGTGTGCACGGCCTTCTCGTGCTCCAGCTGACGCAGGTTCTGCTCGCTCGCCAGGACCGCCTTCTTGCGCGGCAGCAGGAAGTTACGGCCGAAGCCGTCCTTCACCGTGACGAGCTCGCCGGACTTGCCGAGGTTGTCGATGTCCTCACGCAGAATGACCTTCATGTTCCTGTCTCCTGTGTTGCGGACCGGCGACTAGCCGACCACCGCGTTGTAGGGGAGGAGCGCGATGCCGCGGGCGCGCTTGATGGCCACCGCCACCTCACGCTGGTGCTTCGCGCAGTTGCCGGAGATGCGGCGGGGGATGATCTTGCCGCGCTCGGTGACGAAGTACTTCAGCGTCGCCTGGTCCTTGAAGTCCACCGACGCGTTCTTCTCCGCGCAGAACCGGCAGACCTTCTTGCGGCCGAAGCCGCGGCCACCGCGCTTGTCGTCGTCGCCGCCCATGCCGCCGCGGTCGCCGCGATCACCACCACGGTCGCGGTCACCGCCGCGATCACCACCACGGTCGCCACCGCGCGAACCGCCGCCGTAGCCGCCACCGCCACCGCCACCGGGGCCGCGGGAAGCGCCCGCGCCCTGCTTGCTATCCATGCCGTTGCTCATGAATGTTCTCGTTTCCTGGAAGGTTGGGGGAAGGTCCCGTCAGAGGAGGCTTAAGCCTCCTCCGCAGGCTCCTCTTCCGAATCGCCACCCGCGAACTCAGGCGTCTCGCCGCGGAAGCCACCCTCGCGCTCGGCGGGGGCGCCCGGACGGGCCTCCTCGACGTCGCCGGCCAGCTTGAGGTCCTCGAGCACCGGACGCGACTCGGGATCCACCTCGTCCGCGATCTTCACGGAGATGTAGCGCGTCACGTCGTCGATGTTGCGCAGGTTGCGCTCGATCTCCGCCACCAGCTTGCCGTCACCCAGGAAGCTCGTGTGGACGTAGATGGCGCGGGGCTGCTTGGCCACGGGGAACAGGGTCTTCTTCTTCCCCCACACCGTGAAGCGGAGGACCTTGCCGCCCTCACGCGAAACGATGCCGCGGACGCGCTCCTTCAGCTTGTCCACGTTGTCGTCGGTCACGTCCGGCTTGACCAGGAAGATGGTCTCGTACTCACGAAGCCGCTTGGCGGCCTGCGTCTCTGCCATGTTTCTCTCCCCTTGGGGTCGAGTGCCCCCCGGACCATCCGGGGAGCGGGGAAACGGCCGGAGGCCCTCGAAGGCCACCACCGGGGACGGGAAATCCTCTCGCGCGCCCGTCACCGTCGCGCCTTGGCCCGTGCGTGAACACGGGAAGCTTTGAAAGAACATCCACCGGACAGCGTGGGACGCACTCCGGGGGAAGGGGCTTCTAAGAGGACCCCTCCCGGAAAGTCAAGCCCGGCCAAGAGGAGGAGGGGATGGCAGGCGGCCATCCTGGCGCTTCAGGCCTTGCGGTTGTGGCGGTTCATCGCCGTGGAGAGCCCGTCGCGCACCCAGCTCTCCGCCATGTCCGCCGCCCTGCCGATGAGCTCCTCCAGCTGGCGGCGCTCGCCGTCGTCGAAGTTGGACAGGACGTAGCCCGCCACGCGCTCCTTGGCGTTGGGCCCCTCCGGCTTGCCAATGCCCACGCGCACGCGGATGAAGGCGTCCTCGCCCAGGCACTGCACCATGCTCTTGAGCCCGTTGTGCCCGCCCGCGCCGCCGCCCGCCTTGAGCTGCAGCCGCCCGAAGGGCAGGTCCAACTCGTCGTGCACCACGAGCACGTCCTGCACCGCGACCTTGTAGAAGCGCGCGGCCTCCGCCACGGAGCGGCCGGACAGGTTCATGAACGTCTGCGGCTCCACGAAGAGGATGCGCTCGCCGCCCAGGCTTCCCTGGCCCACCCGCGCCTGGAACTTGTCCTGGGTGAGCTCCGCGCGGGCGCGCGACAGGAGCGCGTCCACCACCATGAACCCGACGTTGTGGCGGTGGCGCTCGTACTCGCGCCCGGGGTTGCCCAGCCCGCAGATGAGCTTCATGGAAGGCTCCCAAGGAGGGTGGGGGCTTGAGGGGGCCCACCCCCGGAAAAAGACAGCGGGGCAGGCCCTGGAAGAGGCCCGCCCCGCGAAGAGACACCGAACGGCGGAAGAGGACTACTTCTTCGCCGGGGCCTTGGCCGCGGCCGCCGCGGGGGCCTTCGCGTCGCCCGCCTTCGCGTCCGCCTTGCCCGCCGCCGGGGCAGCAGCCGCCGCGGCCGCCGCCGGAGCCGCCTCCGCCGCTTCCGGCGCGGAGAGGACCGCGATGGTGTAGTTGACGTGCGTCTTCACGGACACGCCCTCGGGGAGCTTCACGTCGTTCACGTGGAGGGCTTCCGCGATCTTCAGGTTGGTGACGTCCACTTCAATCTGGAGCGGGATGGCGCCGGGGAGCGCCCAGACCTCCAGGTTGCGGCGCACCTGCGTGAGCAGACCGCCGTCCGCCACGCCCACGGCCTTGCCGGTCAGCACGACGGGGAGGTTCACCTTGACCTGCTCCTTCTCCGTCACGGCGATGAAGTCCGCGTGCAGGATGTCGCGGGTCAGCGGATCCATCTGGTAGTCCTTCAGGAGGACCTGCTGATCATTGCCCGCCAGCTTCAGCTGGATGAGCGTGTTCAGCTTGTGCGGGGTGTTGATGGCCGTGCGGATGGCCTTCGGGTCCACGGAGATGTGCAGCGGCGCCTTCAGGTGCTTGCCGTAGACGACGGCGGGAACCTGGCCGGACGCGCGCAGGCGGCGGGCAATGCCCTTGCCGGAACCTTCACGGGCCTGCGCTTCGAGGGTGCTCTTGTCGGTGGCCATGGAAATCTCTCTTTTCGGTGGGGTACCGCGGTGTTCACCGGCGTCTGGGCGCCCTCGGCATCCCACCCCCATGGTGGGCCCCGAAGACGGCGCCCGGGCCGTTTGAAGGCCCATGGAACCGGTGCAGGGGGCCGGACATGCCAGCCCCCGGGGTCCTTCGTCAAGCCGCCCGGCTTCCAGGCGGCCCTCGAGCCCGGACGGACTTCAGACGAACAGCGAGCTCAGCGAGTCCGCGCGGTGGATGCGCGCGATGGCTTCCCCGAAGAGGGCGTCCGTCTGCAGGGCGCGGATCTTCGGGCAGGCCTTGGCGTTGGCCGCGAGCGGCACCGTGTCCGTGAAGACGACCTCTTCCAGGACTGAGTCGGTGATGCGCTGGATGGCGGGGCCGGACAGGATGGGGTGCACCGCGTACGCGAGCACCCGGCGCGCGCCCTTGTCCTTCAGCGCGAGGGCCGCCTGGGCGAGCGTGCCCGCGGTGTCCACCATGTCGTCCACCAGGATGGCGTCCTTGCCCTTCACGTCGCCAATGAGGTTCATCACCTCGGAGGCGTTGGGGCGCGGGCGGCGCTTGTCGATGATGGCCAGCCCCGTGTTCAGCCGCTTGGAGTAGGCGCGCGCGCGCTCCACGCCGCCGGCGTCCGGGCTGACGATGACCAGCTCGCTCGACTCCGGGAAGCGCTTGCGGATGTCCTCCAGGAACACCGGCGAGCCGTAGAGGTGATCCGAGGGCATGTTGAAGAAGCCCTGGATCTGCCCGGCGTGCATGTCCATGGACACCACCCGGTTGACGCCCGCGACCTCCAGCATGTCCGCCACCAGCTTGGCGGTGATGGGCGTGCGGGCCGCCACCTTCCGGTCCTGCCGCGCGTAGCCGTAGTATGGCATCACGGCGGTGATGGAGCCGGCGCTCGCCCGCTTGAGGGCGTCGCACATGATCAACAGCTCCATCAGGTGATGGTTCGTCGGCGGGCACGTGGACTGGACGATGAACACGTCCTGTCCGCGCACGTTCTCGCCGATCTCGACGTGGATCTCCCCGTCGGAGAACGTGTCCACCGTCGCCGTGCCCAGGGGACGCTGGAGGTACTCGCAGATGCGCTGCGCCAACGCCGGGTTGGAGTTCCCGGCGAACACCTTGAAGTCACGCGACGGCTGCATGGGGCGCTGACTAACCCGTGAGCGCCCCGAAGGGAAGTTCGTTAGTCGAGTTCAGCCGCCACGGGACCGAGCGTCCCGCTCTGCGCCTGGTGAAGGTGTTTCTCGTACTCAATCAGGATGACGCGCTCCATCTGGCTTCGCGTGTCCGCGTTCAACGGATGGGCGATGTCCTTGTAGGTCCCGTCCTTCCGTTTTTTCGCGGGCATGGCGATGAAGAGCCCGGTGGAGCCGTGGATCACCTTCAGGTCGCGCACGACGAAGCAGTGATCCAGGGTGATGGTGACGTACGCCTTGAGCTTGTCCTCTTCGACCGGAAACACCCGGACGTCGGTGATGTTCATGGTCCCCCCCCGAACCTGGAAGGCCGGAGCTACGGGGAAGCCTGGGACAGACTGAAGGTGAAAAGCAAGCACCCCCTACCTGTCGCGCCGGGGACCGTTCACTGCTCCGCTAGCCGTCATGCCCCGAAGGGCCAGTGACTCACCAGGTGGGTGAGGAAGGCCAGGTGGTAGACCACGATGATGGCGTAGACGACGGCGCCCACGCGGATGGCGATGCGGCTGGCCTTGAGCCGGCGGTGCAGGCACAGGAGGCACAGGCCCGCGTTCACGATGAGCAGCTTGGAGAACATGAAGAGCAGCGGTGACTGCTCGTACGCCACGCGCATCACCGGGTTGAGCTCCTCCGCCACCCCCAGCTGCAGGAAGAGCAGGGTGAACAGCCCGTCCAGCAGGTTCAGCATGAGCAGCGCCACCGACGCCGGTGACGTGTAGAAAGAAGCCTGCTGCGCCCAACTCCCCGCCTGCACCTCGTTCGCCGTCGCCGCCACGCCCCACCCCCAAGGTTCCCGTCCTGCTCCCTGGGTCCAGGGCTATTCAAATCCCTTGCCAGGGCTTCCGGGACTTCATGGGAAGCAGCCGGGCAGGCGGCGGAGGTGCGGGCTTGCCGGGCTGGAAACGAAATTGACGGGAAGGGGTGGGTCGCGGAGATTGCCCCCGCCCAGCCACACCCCGACGAGCGTCCATTGCATCAATTCCCCAAAGATATCGGGTGGATAGAGGTCATCTGCGGATCCATGTTCTCCGGTAAGACGGAGGAGTTGATCCGCCGCGTCAAGCGCGCGCTGTACGGCCGGCAGAAGGTGCGCGTGTTCAAGCCGCGCATCGACACCCGCTACGACGACACGCAGGTGGTCAGCCACAGCCAGTTGAAATTGACGTCCCTGCCCATCGAAAGGGCTGAAGAAATTTTCCGGCACCTGTCCCCCGACACGCAGGTGGTGGGCATTGACGAGGTGCAGTTCCTGGGCGGAGAGGTGGTGCAGGTGTGCGAGGCACTCGCCCAACGGGGCATGCGCGTCATCTGCGCGGGCCTGGACCAGGACTACCAGGGGCGCCCCTTCGAGCCGATGCCGCAGCTGATGGCGGTGGCGGAGTACGTGACGAAGGAGCTGGCCATCTGCGCGGTGTGCGGGAACCCGGCCAACCGTTCGCAGCGCATCATTGGCAGCGAGGAGCGGGTGGTGGTGGGCGCGGCGGGTGCCTACGAGCCGCGCTGCCGCAAGTGTCACGTGGCGGAACCCGCGGAGGCGAGCCCTCCGCAGACGCTGAAGCTGTTCGACTGAAAGCCGCCAGCCGCCTCTTCCCGGCGCGGGAGCCCCATCCGATGCGCGACACCCTCTACGCGAACGTGCCCTTCAAGTTGAACGAGATGGCCCACCACTATGGGCCCAACGTCCACCTGGTGGGTAATCCGTTTCTCCTCTCCCAGCTGGCCACACTGTGCGCCAAGGGCACGCTGCAGCCGCAGATCAACCGGCTGGTGGAGCAGCTCTACGCGGACCTGGTGAAGACGGTCATCAACGCGGAGTTCCCGCGCAAGATGGTCACCATTCCCACCCGCATGATCGACTCCACGCCCCTGGGCATCTACCAGGGGGAGGTCGTGGACCCGCAGCTGCGCGTGGTGACGGTGAACATCGCGCGGGCGGGCACGCTGCCGTCGCAGGTGACGTACGACCTGCTCAACTTCACGGTGGACCCGTCCCTGGTGCGCCAGGACCACATCATCATGAGCCGGATGATTGACGCGGCCCAGGCGGTGGTGGGTTCGGAGATTGGCGGCGCGAAGATTGGCGGGGACGTGGATGACGCGTTCGTGCTGTTCCCGGACCCCATGGGGGCCACGGGCGGCAGCCTGGCCACGGCCATCCAGCTGTACAAGACGAGGGTGCCCGGGAAGGCCCGGCGCATCATCACGCTCAACCTCATCGTCACGCCGGAGTACCTGCGCCGGATGACGACGGAGCACCCGGACGTCATCATCTACGCGCTCCGTCTGGACCGCGGCCTGTCCCCGCCGGAGGTGTTCGGCACCGCGCCGGGCCTGCTCTGGGAGAAGGAGCGGGGGCTGGATGACCGGCAGTACATCGTCCCCGGCGGCGGCGGCTTCGGGGAGATCATGAACAACGCCTACGTGTAGAGGGAGCACCCGGTGACGACGTTCCACGAGAAGGATGTCGGCGTCCTCATCTCCGAGGAGGCCGTGCAGGCGCGCGTGAAGGAGCTGGGCGCGCAGATTACCCGCGACTACCAGGGCAAGGAGCTGACGCTCATCTGCGTGCTCAAGGGCTCCGCGTTCTTCGCCATCGACCTGGCGCGGGCCATTGACCTGCCGCTGACGGTGGAGTTCCTGGGCGTGGCCAGCTACCACGGCGGCACGGAGTCCACGGGCGAGGTGCGCATCACCACGGACGTGTCCAAGCCGATGGCGGGCAAGCACCTGCTCATCATCGAGGACATCATCGACACGGGGCTCACCATGAGCTTCCTGCTGGAGAACCTGCGGGCGCGCCACCCGGCGTCGGTGAAGATCTGCTCGCTCCTGGAGAAGCCCGCGCGGGCCAAGACGAAGGTGGACATCGACTACAAGGGCTTCGTCATCGACGACAAGTTCGTCGTCGGGTACGGCCTGGACTACGGCGAGAAGTACCGGAACCTGCCGTTCATCGGCATCTGGAAGCACGCCTGAGCAACACCTGATGGGCCCGGGTGCCCCTCCCTCCGGGGCGGGGGCCTCGGGACTGCGAGGGCCCTGTCCATGCGCCGCACAGCGGCCGTGTGCAGGGCCTTCGTGCGTCGAGGGGCGCACGCATGCGCAGCCTCTCCTTCAGGACACCTGAGGAGGCTTGGACATGCGAGACAGGAACGTGAGGGCCGCCCGGGCGGCCCCCTCGAATGGCGACGCGATGCAGAAGTACCTGGCGGAGGCCGTCGGCACGTTCGTGCTGGTGCTCGGCGGCGTCGGGGCGGCGGTGCTGGCGGGCGACCGCATCGGCTTTCTGGGCGTGGCCTTCGCCTTCGGGCTGTCGCTCCTGGCCATGGTCTACACGGTGGGCCCCATCTCCGGCTGCCACGTGAACCCGGCGGTGACGGTGGGCCTGCTGATGGCGGGCAAGTTCGACAAGCGTCACGTGGCTGGCTACGTCATCGCGCAGTGCGTGGGCGCCATCCTCGCGGCGTTCGTGGTGCTGCTCATCGCGAAGGGCGCGCCGGGCGGCTACTCCGCGGGCGCGGAGGGGCTGGGCAGCAACGGGTACGGGGCGGCGTCGCCGGAGGGCTATGGCGGCGGGGCGGCCTTCCTCACGGAGGTGGCGCTCACGTTCCTGCTGGTGCTGACGGTGCTGGGGGCCACGGACTCGCGCGCGCCGGTGGGCTTCGCGGGCGTGGCCATTGGCCTGGTGCTGACGCTCATCCACCTGGTGGGCATCCCCGTCACCAACACGTCGGTGAACCCGGCGCGCAGCCTGGGCTCGGCGCTCTTCGCCGGAGGGGACGCCCTGCGCCAGCTGTGGCTGTTCATCATCGCGCCGCTGTTGGGAGCGGCCTTCGCGTCCGCGGTGTACCGGCTGGTGAACCGCCCGGCGGTGCAGATTACCGCCGCGCGCGCGGAGCAGGCGACGGACGAGGAGCGCCGGGAGCGCGTGGTGGGACAGCGCGACGTGGAGCGCCCTGTCTGAAGCGTGTTGAACGCACGAAGGCCGTGCCTCGCTGCTGTCGCGGGGCACGGCCTGGGTGTGTGGAGCAGGGGAGGGGGCCTAGAAGGCGGCGTCGAAGACGACGTCGTTGGCGGCGCCCACGCCCACGGCGACCTGGTAAGACGACACGCGGCGCTCGAAGAAGTTGGTGAGCTCCTGCACGTCCTGCAGGTCCATGAAGTGCAGCGGGTTCTTGGTGTGGAAGATGGGGGCCATGCCCAGCATCTGGAGGCGCTGGTCGGCCACGTACTCCAGGTAGCCGCGCATCTCCTGCACCGACAGGCCCATCACGCCGCCGCTCAGCAGGTCCTGGGCGAACTGAGTCTCGCACTCCACCGCGTCGCGCATCATCTGCACGACGTCCTTCTCCAGGCCCGCGTCGAAGAGGTCCGGCTCCTCCTTGCGCGCCGTCTGGATGGCCTCGAAGGCGAAGGCCATGTGGGCGGACTCGTCGCGGAACACCCAGTTGGTGCCCGCGGCCAGGCCGTTGAGCAGCCCCTTGCTGCGCAGGAAGTACACGTAGGCGAAGGCCGCGAAGAAGAAGAGGCCTTCAATGCAGCCCGCGAAGCAGATGAGGTTCAAGAGGAACTGGCGGCGGTCCGACTTGGAGCGGACCTGATCCACCGCCTGGATGCTGTCCATCCACTTCATGCAGAAGCGCGCCTTGCGCTGGATGGACGGGATGTTGTCCACCGCCGCGAAGGCCTTGGCGCGCTCCGCCGGGTCCGGCACGTAGGTGTCCAGCAGCGTCAGGTAGAACTGGACGTGCAGGGCCTCTTCGTAGAGCTGGCGCGACAGGTACATGCGCGCTTCGGGCGCGTTCAGGTGCTTGTAGAGGTTGAGCACCAGGTTGTTGCCGACGATGGAGTCGCCCGTGGCGAAGAAGGCCACCAGCCGGTGGATGAGGTGACGCTCCGCGTCCGTCATCTTCGAGCGCAGGTCCACCAGGTCCGTGGAGAAGTCGATCTCCTCCACCGTCCAGGTGTTCTTGATGGCGTTGCGGTACATCTCGAAGAAGACGGGATACGCCATGGGGCGCAGCGTCAGGTTCATTCCCGGATCGAGCAGCATTGCTTCGGCACTCCCTTACTCACACGACGACAGGGGACAGCAGGGTGGGGGACCGCCAGAGGACTACTGGCAGGCCTCGCACGCCTCGGGGTTCTCCAGCGAGCACGCCACCGCTTCCGCCTCCGCGGTCACCACCTGCGGCGCGGGCGTGGGGGCGGCCGTCATCGTCGGGCCGCCCTGGCCCACGGTGGTCTTGGCGATGCGGGTCGCCGGGCGCGAGCGCATGTAATACGTGGTCTTGAGCCCCTTCTGCCACGCGTAGAAGTACATCGAGGACAGCTTCCCGATGTTGGGCGTCTCCACGAAGAGGTTGAGCGACTGGCTCTGGTCGATGAAGGCGCCGCGGTCCGCGCCCATGTCCAGGAGCGCGCGCATGGGGAGCTCCCACGCGGTGCGGTAGATGGCGCGCAGCTCCTCCGGCAGCTCCGTGAGGTCCTGCACGCTGCCTTCGGCCAGCTTGATGCGGTTGCGGGTGTTCTCGTTCCAGAGGCCCAGCTGCTGCAGGTCGCGCACCAGGTAGCGGTTCACCTGGAGGAAGTCACCGGACAGCGTCTCGCGCTTGAAGAGGTTGGACACCTGCGGCTCGATGCACTCGTAGCAGCCGGCGATGGACGCGATGGTGGCCGTGGGCGCGATGGCGATCATCAGCGAGTTGCGCAGGCCCACCTTCATGATGCGCGAGCGCAGCGCGTCCCAGCGCAGCGTGTCCTCCGGGACGATGCCCCAGCTGTCGAACTGGAGCTCGCCCTTGGCCGCGCGCGTCTCCGGGAAGGACGGGTGCGCGCCGAACTGCTCGGCCAGGTCGGAGGACGTCACGAGCGCCGCGTAGTAGATCTCCTCGGAAATCTTCTTGGACAGGTTGCGCGCCTCCACGGAGTCGAAGGGCAGGCGCAGCTGGAAGAAGACGTCCTGGAGGCCCATCAGGCCCAGGCCCACCGGGCGCCAGCGGCGGTTGGAGTCCGCGGCGGTGGGGATGGGGTAGTAGTTGAGGTCGATGACGCGGTCCAACTGCTTGAGCGCGAGCATCGCGTTGGAGCGCAGTTGGTCGAAGTCGAACTTCCCGTCCTTCACCATGCGGCTCAGGTTGAGCGAGCCCAGGTTGCACACCGCCGTCTCACCCTGGCTCGTGACCTCCAGGATTTCGGTGCACAGGTTGGACAGGTGGATGACGTTGCCCGGCTGGCCCGTCTGGTTGCTCTTGCGGTTGGAGATGTCCTTGAAGGTCATCCAGCCGTTGCCCGTCTGGGCCAGCACCTTCATCATCCGCGCGTACAGGTCGCGCGCCTTCACCTTGCGCACGGCCTGGCCCTGCGCTTCCGCCGCCACGTAGGCCTTGTCGAAGGCGTCGCCGAAGAGGTCGGTGAGGTGCGGCGTCGTCTTCGGGTCGAAGAGGCTCCACTCCTGGTCGGCCTCCACGCGGCGCATGAAGAGGTCCGGCACCCAGTTGGCCAGGTTGAGGTTGTGCGCGCGGCGGGCCTCGTCACCGGTGTTGTCGCGCAGCTCGAGGAAGTCCTCGATGTCCGCGTGCCACGTCTCCAGGTACACGCAGCACGCGCCCTTGCGCTTGCCGCCCTGGTTCACCGCCGCCACGGACGCGTCCAGCGTCTTGAGCCACGGGACGATGCCGTTGGAGTGGCCGTTGGTGGACTTGATCAGCGAACCGCGCGCGCGCACGCGGTGGTACGCCACGCCGATGCCGCCGGAGAACTTCGACAGCATCGCGATGTCCGAGTACTTCTTGTAGATGGCGTCCAGCTCATCCGCCGGCGAGTCCAGCAGGAAGCAGCTGGAGAGCTGCTCGTGGCGCGTGCCGGAGTTGAACAGGGTGGGGGAGGACGGCAGGTACTCCAGCGAGCTGAACAGGCGGTAGAGCTCGATGGCCTCGCGCGCGTTGTCGCCGGACAGGGCGCAGGCCACGCGCAGGAAGAAGTCCTGCGGCGTCTCAATCACTTCGCGCGTCTGCGGGTTCTTGAGCAGGTAGCGGTCGTAGACGGTGCGCAGGCCGAAGTACTCGAACAGGTCGTTGCGGACCGGGTCGATGGCGGCGTTGAGCTTGCGCGCGTTGGCCTGGACGAAGGTGAGCAGGCGGTCCGCGATGAGGCCGTGCTTGTGGCCGGCGGCGACGGACTGGCTGAAGGACTGGATGTCCTGGTTGCTGACCTCCTTCTGGATGAAGGTGGAGAGCAGGCGCGCGGAGAGCCGGGCGTACTCGGGCTCCTCCACGATGAGCGCCGCGGCGGTCTGGATGGACAGGCTGTCCAGCTCCCGCGTGGTGGCGCCGTCATACAGGCCGCTGATGGTCTTGGTGGCCACGCGCATCACGTCCACGCGCGACAGGCCCACGCACGACTTGCCCACCGCCCGGACGATCTTGTTGAGGTCCACCGGCTCCGCCGTGCCGTTGCGCTTCTTCACCCGCATGGTGGTGGTGAAGTCGCCGGGAGCCGACGGGGCCTGCGTGGCGGGCGCCACGGCGGCGGAGTCGGGGGGCGGCGAGGCGACGGCGTTCGGCTTGAAGGGCGTCTGGACGGTCACGGGCGTCTCACTTCCAGGACAAGGCAATGCGGAGCCACCAGGGCGGACTGACCCCGTGGGTGAAGGCTCCGGTGATGGCAGGGAGGAACTGACTTCCGATCAGGACCCGGGGGCCTGGCGACAGCGGCCCGACATGTAGCGAATTGTGGGGCAGGTGTGTGTGTCGATCAAGAAAACCACACCAGCCTCCGGGTTCCGGGAGCGAGCCCCCGGACTTGGGGGTCACCGCTCGGGCGAACCCAAGCTATGGGGGGTCACCCGGTGTGTCAACGCTAGATCCTGTGTAAACCTGCCGCCAGGGTCGGATCGATCATTGCAATCTATGATCACTCACCGACACGGTTCCGGCCGTCTTCCGCACGACATTTACAGAGCTGGAAAAGCCCCTTCGGGACCGTCTTTTTCATGGGGTCACCCAACCCCTGGAGATCAGGGCTGGGGGCCCGCGTCGGAGGTTGGGGCGGCTGACGGAGGCGTTCCAGACGCGTCACCGGCGGGTGACGGGGCGGGCTGCCGGGGCGCCGGTGCTACAGGGGTGTTGTTCGGGGCGCTCTCGCTGTGGACGGCGCGGCGCAGGGCGTCCTCCAGGTCGCGGGCGGTGGGGCCCACGGTGGTGAGCATCTGGTTGGCGGCGCGGGCGTGGCGGTTCTCCGTCTCCGCGGCGAGCTTGAGCTGGGCCAGCCCTTCGGACACGAGGCGGCGGGCGTCCTCCAGCTTCTGGCGCGCCTGGTAGAAGGCGACGTCGGTGAGCATGGACTGGAGGCTGCGGTGCTGCTCCTCCGTGATGCCGGAGAGCTTCTCCGCGCGGCGCAGGTAATAGAGGCCGCGCTCCACCTTGGCGGGCTCGCCGGACGCGATGCGCGGGCGGGCCAGGGTCTCCAGGAGGGGGAAGAGGGCGCGGTCCAGGTCGTCCCGGTCGGTGAACTTCTGCTGCGTCAGCAGGGTGACGTCCTGGCCCTCCAGGGGGAGGGGGGCGTAGGCGTCCGCGAGGCGCGGGTCCCCGGGGCGGTAGGCGGCGGCCCCGGTGGGCAGGGCGCGGCCCTTCATCACCACCAGCTCGCCGCTCTCCTGCACGACGGTGAAGGTGCGGGCGTTGAGCTGGCCCAGGAGGAAGACGACGCCGCCACCCAGGCCCAGGATGACGAGGAAGACGACGAGCCGGGTGAAGGTGCGGCGGGCCCGGTAGCCGAATCCCTGCGGTGAATGGGTGGTCATGTCGCCTGCTCTCCGGTCGGACGGGCATGGGCCCGTGGGTGTCTGGCCCTGAAATTGGGTCTTCTGGGACTCCAACGCTACAGTTCTCGCCCCCTCGGGAACATCATTTGCAACCCACCTTTCGTCGCATGGGGCCCAGCGAACTGCTGCCCCGCTACATCTTCGCTGAGAGCCTGTTCGCGCGCCGTCGCGTGCTGGAGGTCGACGCCGTGGCCTCCACGGGCGGCGAGAGCGCGCGCTTCCTGGTGGAGCGGGGCGCGCGCACCGTGGTGGCGTGCGACGCGGACGTGGCCGCGGTGGAGGCGGCGCAGAAGGCCCATGCGCACCCGCAGGTGCGCTACCGCGCCAACGTCTATGACGACCTGGAGGCGGGGAGCTTCGACCTGGTCCTGGTGACGGACCTGGCGCCCTACGTGCGCGCGCCGGAGCTCTTGGCGGAGCTGGCGCGGCTGGTGGCCCGGCAGGGCTTCCTGATGGGCGGCCTGCGCAACATCGCGGGGCTGGCGCTGCCGCAGTTGCTGGAGCCGGAAGAGACGGTGCCGCCCACGTACGGGCAGCTGCTGGACGCGCTGACGGCGCACTTCCCCCATGTGGAGGTGGCCACGCAGTCGCCGGTGCTGGGCTACCAGCTCGCGTTCGAGCGGGGCGAGGGGCTGCAGGTGGACGGCTCGCTCGTGCGGCACAGCGAGGCGGCGTACTTCGTGGTGATGGCGGGCCTGGAGCCGGCGCGGGTGGTGGACCCCACGTGGGTGCAGCTGCCTCCGGAGCCGCTGGCCTTCACGCGCGGCAAGCTGGACGAGGTCGCGGCCCGGGCGAAGACGTGGGAGGAGCGGGCAGGGCGGCTGAAGGAAGCGGTGTCGAAGCTCCGCGCGGAGATTGGAGACCGCGAGGCGGAGGTCGTGTCGCTCAAGCCGGCGCTGGAGGGCGCCCGGCAGGACATGGCGCGGCTGACCGCGCAGTTGGAGCAGGCTCGGGGCACGGTGGAGTCCGCGCGCGAGCGGGACGACCTGAGCAGCCGGCTGCGGCGCCGTGAGCTGGAGTTGCAGGTCGCGACGGAGCGGATCGCGGACGCGGACCGGCGGCTGACGGCGCAGCGCCTGGAGGTGGAGGCGGCGCAGCGCGCGCAGGCGGACGCGGGTGTGCAGGTGCTGGCCGCGCAGGAGACGCTGCGGCTGGAGCGGGCGCGGCGCGAGGAGACGGCGGCGACGCTGGACGAGTCTCGCGAGCGGCTGACTCAGGCGTACACGGAGCTGCGCGCGCTGCAGGACGAACTGGGCTCGCTGCGCATCGACCGGGAGCGGGACCGGCTGGCGGCGGAGCGCGCGCAGGACGGGGCGGAGGACAAGCGCCGTCAGGCGGAGGCGGCTCGCGAGCGGGAGCTGCGCATCGCGGAGCAGTATTCGACGGCGCTCGCGGCGGTGGAGCACCTGAAGGCGGAGCTGGCGCGCGCGCAGGAGTCGGCGCGGACGGCGGGCGACGCGGTGCCGGTGAAGGATGCGGAGCTGGCGCGCGCGCGCCGGGAGCTCGCCGAGGCCCAGCAGCGGATGCACTCCGCCGAAGGGGCGCGCAAGGACGCGGAGGCGCGGCTCGCGGAGCGCGAGGCGTTGCAGCGTGGGCTGGAGACGGAGCTCACTGCTGCTCGTGAGGCGGAAGGCCGGCTGCGGCAGGAGCTGGAGGGCCGCGCGCAGTCGGAGTCGGCGGCCCGGGCGCTGGCGGCGCGGTTGGAGGAAGAGCTTCACGCGGCCAGGCTGCGCCTGGAGTCGCTGGAGGCGGAGCAGAAGCGGGTCGAGTCCGCGCAGCATGTGGCGGGGCAGCGGCTGGCGGCGGCGGAGACGGAGCGCGTCCGCGTGGAGGCCGCGCTCGTCCAGGCCATCGACGCGGAGCGGGGCCAGGCGCAGGCACGGCTTGAGGAGGCGCTGGCCCAGGCTCGCGCCGAGGCCGACGAGCGGGTGACGAACGCGCTGGCCGCCGCGCATGCCGACGCGGATTCGCGGCAGGAACGCGCGCTGGCGGAGGCTCGCGAGCAGGAGGAGGCGCGGCTCGCGAAGGCGCTGGAGGACGAACGGGCTTTCACGGAGCTCGCGCTGACGGAGGCCCGTGAGCAGGCGGAGGCCCGGCTCGCTCAGTCGCTGGAGGAGGCCCGGTCCGACGCGGCGGCGCGGCTCGCTCAGTCGCTGGAGGAGGCCCGGTCCGACGCGGATGCCCGTGTCGAGCGTGCGCTGGCGGATGCGCGCGACGCGGCTCAGGCGCTGGAGGCGAACCGGTCCGACTCGGATACCCGGGTCGAGCGCGCGCTGGCGGATGCGCGTGAGGCGGCTCAGGCGCTGAAGGCTGCTCAGGCCGATGCGGATGCGCGTGTCGAGCGCGCGGTCGCGGACGCGGCTCAGGCGCTGAAGGCTGCTCAGGCCGATGCGGATGCGCGTGTCGAGCGCGCGGCTGCGGACGCGGCTCAGGCGCTGGATGCGGCTCGGGCCGATGTGGACGCCCGAGTTGCGCGTGCGGCTGCGGACGCGGCTCAGGCGCTGGATGCGGCTCGGGCCGATGCGGATGCCCGTGTCGAGCGGGCCCTGGCCGAAGCGCGGGCCGACGCGGATGCTCGGGTGGCGAAGGCGCTCGCGGACGCCGCTGCTGAACGGGCCGCGGCCCTGGCGGAAGCGGAGGACCGACGCGAGCAGGCGCTCACCGAGGTCCGTGCCACGGCCTCGGCCCAGCGGAGCCGGCAACTGGCGGATGTCGAGGTACGGACGGCGCAGGCCCTCGCGGAAGCGCGTGCCGAGGCGGATGCCGAACGGGCCCAGGCGCTGGCCGAAGCCCGCGCCGAGTCCGAGGCCGAGCGCGTCCGCCAGTTGGAGGAAGCCGAGGTCCGCGCGGCGCGGATGCTCGCGGAGGTGCGTGCCGAAGTCGAAGCCCGCGCGGCCACCGCGCTCGCCGACGCCCGCGCCGAGTCGAGCGGCCAGACGGAGCAGGTGCTCGCCAACGTGCGCGCCGAGGCGGAGGCCCGGCTCGCGGCGGCGGAGGCTCGTGCCGCGGAGGACCTCGAGGCCGCGGTCGAACAGGTCCGTTCCGAAGCCCGGGACACCCTGGCCCGTGAGGTGTGGGAACACGGGGCCCGGCTCGCGGAGTCGAACCAGGCGCGCGAGACCGCCGAGGCGCGCAACACGGAGCTGGAGGCAACGCTCCGCTCGCTGCGGCAGGAGCTGACCGACTCGGAAGCCCTGGCGGCGCTCATCCAGGAGGACCTCGCTCGGGAGCAGAAGGCCCGGGCCTCGGCGCAGGCGGAACTCGACGCGGCTCGCGAATCGCTGAGCAACGAGCAGGAGCGCGCGGCTCGCTGGGAGGCGTTGCTCGCCGATACGCAGGCGCAGTTGCTGTCGGAGCGTGAGCAGCAGGCCCGCGCACAGGTGGCGCTCGCGAACCTCCAGGAGTCGCTCGACGCGGAGCGGGCCCTGCGCTCCAAGCTGGAGGGTTCCGAGTCTTCGTGGAACGAGGCGCAGAGCGCACTGGAAGCGGACCGGCTGCGGCTGGATGCCGCGCTGGGCGTGGCGCGCACGGTCCTGGAGGATGAGCGCGCGCAGCGGGCCCGGTTGGAGGCGTCGTTCGCCCAGCTCCAGCAGGACTCCACCGCGGCGCTGGAGGAGGAGCGTGCCCGGGCTGAAGCCTCGCGGGTTTCGGCGCAGGAGGCTCGGGCGCAGCTCGAGACGGACCTGTCGGCGGCGCGTGCCGCGCGGCTGTCCACCGAGGCCGCCTTCGAGCAGACGCGCCAGACCCTTTCGGAGGTCCAGGCCTCCTTCGCCGAAGCGCAGCGCGCGAACGAAGCCGCGTTGCTGGAGCTGCGGCAGTCGCACGCGGCGTCGGCGGACGAGGCGCGTGGTTACGCCCGGGAGCTGGAAGAGGCGAAGCAAGCGCAGGCGGCCCTGGAGGCGACGGTGCGCGAGCTGCGCTCGGAGCTCACCGACGCGCGGCGGTCCGAGGCCGAGGCGCTGTCCTCGCTCGATGATGCGCGCACGCAGGAGGCTCGCGACCGCGAGTCGCGCGCGAAGGAGGAGGCTGCGCTCCGCTCGGAGCTGGAGACCTTGCGCGCGGAGTCCGTGGCTCAGCGCGAGCGCCTGGCCGAAGCGGAGCAGGCACGGGCCGCTGTCCAGGCCCGGCTCGCGGAGGCCGAAGCCCGCCGCACCGAACTGGAAGCGTCGCTGTCGGACACCGAGTCCCGCTTCGCCGAAGAGGCCGCCCGTCTCCACGCGATGCAGCAGGCCCTCACGGAGGCCGAGGCTCGCCTCGCGACCGAGACCGCGCGCGGGACCACGCTGGAGCAGTCCCTGGCGGAGGCGGAGTCCCGGCACGCCGCCGTGTCCTCGCAGGGGGCCGAGCTGGAGCAGGCGCTCGCGGACGCGAAGGCGCGTCATGCCGCGGATGCCGCGCGCCTGGCTTCGCTGGAGCAGACCCTGGCGGACGCGGAGGCCCGGCGGACCGCTGAGTCCACGCGGCGCTCCGAACTGGAAGCGTCCATCGCCACGGCGGAGTCCACGATTGCCGCCGGGTCCGCTCGCCGCTCCGAGCTGGAAGCTTCGTTGAAGGAGGCGGAGGCCCGCCTCGCCACCCTGGAGCAGGCGCTGGCGGACGCGGAGCAGCGCGCCGCCTCCGAGACTTCGCGCCGTGTCGGACTGGAAGCCTCCCTGACGGAAGTCGAGTTCCGGCTCGCCGCGGAGACCTCGAACCTCAGCGCGCTGGAGGATTCGCTCGCTCAGGCGGAGTCCCGGCTCGCGGAGGGTTCTCAGTCGCAGGACGCGGCACGCGAGTCCGAAGCCCGGGCCGCGCGTCTCACGGAGTCCCTGACCGCGCGCGAACAGGAACTGCGCGAGGCCAGCGCCCTGCGGGTCTCCATGGAAGCGCAGCTGGAAGGCGCGCTCTCGCGGACCGAGCGACAGCAGCAGGACCTGGACGAGCTGCGCGCCCAGCTGGGGCTGAAGGAGCAGGAGCTGACGGCCCTGCGCGCCGAGACGGCCCGCTTGGGTGCCGCTCACCAGGAGTTGATGCGCCTGGGCTCCGAGCTGCAACGGGCGCACGTCGCGCTGCATGAGCGAAGCCAGCAGGTCGGCCGGCTGGAGGCGGAGCTGGTGGACGCCAGCGACCGGCTCGCCGCGACACGCGAGCACGCGGAAGTGCTCGTGGTGCAGCTCGAAACCGCGCGCCGCTTCGCGGGCAAGGCCACGAACCTGGAGTCCTCGCTGGAAAGCCTGCGCGTGGAGCTGGATGCCGCGCGCGCGGACGCGGCCCGGCTCACGGAGACCGTCCAGACCGGGAACGAGCGCACCGCCACCCTGGAAGCACAGCTCGCGGACCTCACCACGCGCGCGGAGCGGGAGCGGACCGACCTGGAAGCCCGGCTCGCGGAAGCCACCGCCCAGGCCGGCACGGAGCAGGCCGAGCTGGAGCTGCGCCTGACCGAAGCGCTCACCAGCGCCGGCACGGACAAGGCCACGCTGGAGCTTCGCCTCAACGAAGCACTCGCGCGAGCCGGCATGGAGAAGGCCGAACTGGAGACGCGCCTCAACGAGCTCCTCGCGAACGCCGGGACGAACCAGGCTGAACTCGAAGCCCGCCTCGCCCAGTCCGCTGAACAGACCCGCGAATCCCTCGCCGCCATGGAGGCCCGGCTCGCCACGGCGCTCGAGAACGCGCGGACCGAGCAGGCCGCGCTGGAGTCCCGCGTCGCCGCCCTGACCCAGGCCGCCGCCGACGCCGAGGCCCATGCCCGCCGCGCGGACTCCGAGCGCGAGCGCCTCCAGTCGGACCTGACGGTCGCCCGCGCCGCCCGCGTCCGCCTGGAGGGCCGCACCAACTCCCTGGAGACCGCCGCCGCGGATGCCGCGCGCCTCCTGGACACCGAGCGCGCGGAACGCGACCAGCTCTCCGCACGGATCCGCGAACAGCAGGCCCGGCTGGAAGCGCTGGAGACCGAACGCGAGACCCTGGTCCAGGCCCTGGAGGAGGCGAAGTCCGCCACCCCCGCGCCCCCGGAGGACGTGCTGGAGATGGCCGCGGAGATGGAGGTCCTCCAGGCCCACGTGGAGAAGATGCAGGACCAGCTCGCCGCCCGGGAGGCCGAACTGGTCGAGCTGCGCCGCGCCAGCAGTGCCCCCGCCGCCCCTGGCTCCTCGCGCCTGGCCATGCCTGCCCTGGACGTTCCGTCCCCGCCCAAGAAGGTCGGCGAGCGCGAATAGACGCGGGCGTCTACACTTCCTCCCGTGGACGCAAGCGAACGCATCTTCAAGTACCACGGCCTGGGCAACGACTTCGTCGTCCTGGACCGGCGCCGCACGGGCGTGGACATCGGCGCGGAGCAGTCCCGCTGGCTGTGCGACCGGCGCCGGGGCATCGGCGCGGACGGGGTGCTCGCCCTCCTTCCGTCGTCCCGCGGCCTTGCCCGCATGGTCGTCCACAACGCCGACGGCAGCATCGCGGAGATGTGCGGCAACGGCCTGCGCTGTGCGGTGAAGTATCTGGTGGACCACTCCGGCGAGCACCCCGCGCTCATCGACGTGGAGACCGGGGCCGGCGTGCTCACCTGCGAGCCCGGCTACGGCGACGGCGGCGTCGTCGGCGTGGACATCTCCATGGGCCCGGCCCGGCTGGTGGCCGCGAACCTGCCCTCCGGGACGACCGGCCAGCCCTTCGTGGGCGCCCCCGTGCCCGGCCATGAGGGCCTGCTCGGCACCGCGGTGAACATGGGCAACCCGCACCTGGTGCTCCTGGACCAGCCCCTGGAGGCCGCCGAGCGCCTGGGCCCCGGCCTGGAGCGGCACCCCGCCTTCCCGGACCGCACCAACGTGGAGTTCGTCCGCGTGGACGAGGACGGCCTGACCGTCGTCGTCTGGGAGCGCGGCTGCGGCCTCACCCAGGCCTGCGGCACGGGGGCGTGTGCGTCCGCCGTGGCGGCCGTGCTGGCGAAGCGCCTGCCCTCGAATGCCTGGCTGCGCGTCACGCTGCCGGGCGGCGACCTGAGAATCCGCGTTCCGGACGACCTGTCCGACATCCGGCTCCGAGGCCCGGTGGCCTTCGTCTTCGAAGGCGTTGTCGCGCTTCCAAGGGCCCGATAGCCTTCGTCTTTCCTCCCTTCGCCCCCCGAGCGCCGTGGCCGGTCCCATCCTCGTCGTCGACGACGACCTGTTCTTCCGACAACTCGCCACGGACCTGCTGTCGCGCCGGGGGCACCGCGTGGTGGCGGTGGAGAACGCCACCCTGGCCCTGGAAGAGGTGGGCCGGGCGACGTTCGACCTGGTGCTCACCGACGTGGTGATGCCCGGCGTGGACGGCTTCTCGCTCACCGCGCGCCTTCGCGAACGCGACCCGGAGCAGGAGGTCATCCTCGTCAGCACGCGCGACGACGTGCAGGGCTCGGAGGTCGCGCTGCGCCTGGGCGTGGCGGACTGCCTCGTCAAGCCCGTGGAGGAGTCGGACCTGCTGCTCGCGGTGGACCGCGCCATGGAGCGCGCCCAGCTGCGCCACGAGCGCGCCCGGCTCCAGGACGAGAACCTGGAGTTCGCCCGCTTCCACAACCTCCAGCAGCGCTGCCTGGAGCTGCTCTCCCATCCGGACCTGGAGTGGCTCCAGGAGCGCGTCATCGCGGACCTGGGCGCGGTGTGCGACGCGCAGAGCGCCGCGCTGTGGGTGGTGGACGACCGGGGAGACCTGGCGCTGCGCTCCTACCGGGGCCTGCTCGACAAGCAGTTCCTGCCGGAGAAGATGAGCCCGGAGGGGCCGCTGTCCCTGCGCCTGCGCGAGGCCGCTCCGTGGCTCGCGCGCGATGAGCGCTCCCCGGTGCTGTACGTGCCGCTGGTGGCCGCCGGGGAGGTGATGGGCCTGGCGCAGCTGTCCGACCCGCTCACCGGCGACTTCCGCCTGGAGCACACGCGCGACGCGAAGGTGCTGGCGGACTTCGCCGCGGTGGGCGTGAAGAACGGCCGCAAGCTGATGGCGCTCCAGCGCCTGGGCCTGCGCGACCGCGACACCGCCGCGTACAACCTCAGCTACTTCACCGACTACGCGTCCAAGGAGATCTACAAGGCGCGCAGGTACGGCCGCACGTTCTCGCTCTTGACCTTCAGCATCGACAACCTCCCGCTGGTGCGCGTGCGGCTGGGCGCGCAGGACGCGAAGAAGGCGGTGCGCGGCATCATCAAGGCGCTCAGTAAAATCATCCGCGACTCGGACGTCATCGCGAAGGCGAGCGACCAGGAGTTCTACCTCCTGCTGCCGGAGACGGACTTCTTCGGCGCCATGATGTTCGTGCGCCGCGCCGTCGCCGCCGTGCGCGACGAGCCGGAGGTGCAGGACGTGGAGCAGCGCCTGCCGCTGGCGCTCGTGGGCGGGGCCAGCACGTTCCCCAAGGACGGCGAGGACTTCGACGAGCTGGTGCACCGCTGCCGCCGCCGCATGGACGAGCGCCGCGCGTCGCTCCAGCGCAGGCTGATGCTGGACGGGCTGCCGTTCTGGGACGAGGTGGATCTGCTCCTGGGCACGCCCAACAGCCCGCGCCTGCCCACGGACGACCGCGCGGAGCCCAGCCGCCGGGGCAAGGTGGCGGACGTGCTCTTCGACGAGCTCCAGGTGGAGATCGCCCGGGAGCTGGTGCGCGATCCGGGCTCGCGCGGGCTGCTCTACGTGGGCGGCCCGGAGATCCGCGCGGACCTGCCGCTGGCGGTGGGGCTGGAGCAGGCGCCGCCGGACCTGTCGTCTCGCATCTACCTGTTGGGCCGCCGCGTGGATTTGGAATCGCACGCGGCGCTCACGCCGGTGTTCCTGGAAGGGGATGAGCGGGTGGCGCGCCACGAGTTCATCCTCTGGCTGTCGGAGAGCGCGTCGTACGCGCTCATCCAACGGCGCGGGCGGGGCGCGACGTGGGGGTTCCATACCTCGGACACCGCGGTGGTGGACGGGCTCATCTCCAAGCTGCAGGCCGAATACGACCTGCAGCCCTACTGACGTCACGAAGCGGAGCAAGCGACCTTGGCCCAGGTGCGGAAGATCCTCATCGCCGACCCCGACCTCGACTCGGTGCGCGCCCTGTCGCGGGCGCTGCGCACGAAGGGCTATCAGGTGCACTACGCGCCGGATGGCTCGCGGGCGCTGGAGGTCGCGGTGCTCCGGCACCCGGACCTGACGCTCTTCGACGAGGCGTGCCGGCTCCTGGACGCGCGTACGTTCGTGCAGATTCTTCGCACCAACCCGCGCACGGAAGACATCCCGGTGGTGCTCACCACGTCCAGCCTGGACTCGGACCGGGCGCGGGGCATGCGGGACGGCACGCTGCGCAAGCCCTTCAACCTGGATGAGGTGCTCAGCCGCATCGAGCACATCTTCCGCCGCAACGAAGCGGCCAAGGACCTCAAGAGCGAGCAGCAGGAAATCGAAGGTTCGCTCAGCCAGCTCAGCATCCCGGACCTCATGCAGATATTGGGCATGAACAAGCGCAACGGGCGCCTGGCGCTGGAGCGCGGGGCGGAGCGCGGAGAGATCACCGTCTCCGACGGCCGCACGGTGAACGCGCGGCTGGGGAGGGTGGAAGGGGAGAAGGCGCTGTTCCGGCTCCTGTCGTGGACGGAGGGCAACTTCACCTTCACGCCCGGCACCAGCGCCGCGCGTCCGCGCATCAACCGCGCGATGGACGACGCGCTCTTGGAGGGCATGCGCCAGTCGGACGAGGTGAACCGCCTGTTGCCGGGCCTGCCGCCGCGCCACACGCGGCTGATGCTGGCGCCGGAGGTGGACCTGTCCGAGGAGCAGCACCCGGTGACGGCGCAGGTGATGGAGCTCTTGCGCCAGCCCCGCGCGCTGGGCGAGGTGCTGGACCTGGCGCCCGCGACGGACATGGAGGTCCTGGGCGTGCTGTCCACGCTGCTCCAGAAGGGCGTGGCGCGCCCCACGGAGAGCGAAGGCCAGAACCTGGGCGCGGGCGACCTCATCGGCGCGGCGGAGGTGCACGCGCTGCGTGGGCGCCTGTTGCGCACGCGGACGCTGACGAAGGTGGCGACGGCGAAGGTCTTCGTGTGTGGCAGTGGTTCGTCCGCGGCGCGCCGCATCCTGGCGCGGGTGCCGGGGCTGGAGGCGATGTCCGCGGACCCCACCGCGGTGAAGAGCGGCTTCGGGACGCTGGGTCGCCTGGAGCTGAGCGACGTGCTCAACGTGGACTTCTGCGTGCTGCCGCCCGCGGAGGCCGCGCGCCCGCTGTGGCGCCCGTTCAGCGCGGGGTCCATTGGCGCGCTGTTGATGGACACCTCGGAGTCGGCGGTGCGGCTGGCGCATTACCTGGCGTGGGAGGTCCGCATCCCCATCGTGGTGGTGGGCACGGAGGTCCCCGGGCCGCTGCAGGGCGCCCCGGCGGGTGTCATCGCTCCCGGTGAAGACCTCACGGAGGCCCTGCGCGCCATGCTGGTCCAGGCGCTCAACCCCGCGCCCACGCTGCCCGGCGTCACGCAGGTGCAGCGCGCGTCCGTGACGCCTCAGTGAGTGCTCAGCTCCGGCGCTCCAGGTACATGGGGAGCGCGCCCTTCGGACGCAGCGTCAGGTGTGAATCCGGCTCCAGCGTGAAGCCGGGCGCTTCGCGCAGGCGGTAGCGCTGGGCCACGGTGGCCAGCACGAGCTGTGCCTCCATCATCGCGAAGCTGTTGCCGATGCACTGTCGTGGCCCGCCGCTGAAGGGGAAGTACGCGAAGCGGTGGCGCTTCGCGGCGGCCTCGGGGGCGAAGCGCTCCGGGCGGAACGCGTCCGGCTCCTCCCAGAATTCCGGATGGCGCTGCGTGACGTAGGGGCTCACGTCCACCGACGTCCCCTTCGGGATGCGGAAGCCGCCGATGACGTCGTCCTCCTCCACGCCGCGGCTGAAGATGACCGCGGCGGGGTACAGCCGCATCGCCTCCTCCACCACCTGCTTCGTGTACGTAAGCCTCGGCACGTCCTCCACCGTGGGCGTGCGTCCTCCCAGCACCGCGTCCAGCTCCGCATGGAGCCGGGCCTCCACCTCCGGGTGCTTCGCCAGCAGTCCCCACACCCAGCTCAGCGACGTGGCCGTCGTCTCGTGGCCGGCGAGGAGCATCGTCATCACCTCGGCCCCCAGCTGCTCGTCCGTCATGCCCTCGCCCGTGTCCTCGTCGCGCGCGAGCATCAGCATGGAGAGCAGGTCGCCCGTGTCGTCGCCGCGCTCGCGCCGCGTGGTGATGATGCCCCGCACGGTCCCCAGCAGCGTGGCGCGCGCGTCGCGGAAGGCGCGGTCGTAGCGGGTGGGCAGCACGGGCGGCAGCATGCGGAAGGTGCGGAAGCGCTCGGCGATCTGCTGGCTCAGCTCGGTGAAGGCCGCGCCCACCTGTCCGGCCTGGGCCTCCACGGACGTGCCGAAGAGGGCCTCCCCGACGATGGCCAACGTCAGCCGCATCATCTCCTCGTTGATGCCCACGGGCGTGCCGTCCGCGGCGGCCGTCTCCCAGCGCTGGAGCAGCCCCTGCGTCTGCCGCACCATCCCCGCCGCCATGCCCGCGATGCGCTGCCGGTGGAAGGCGGGCTGGGCCAGGCGCCGCTGCCGGAGCCAGAAGTCCCCCGTGCTCGTGAGCAGGCCGTTGCCGGTGATCCACCGGCCCATGCGGTACGTGAGGTGGTCCTTCGTGTAGTTCTTCACGTGGTCCTGCAACACGTGCTTCACGGCGTCCGGATGCGCGACCAGGTGCGAGCGCATGGGGCCCAGCCGGTAGCGCACCACGTCTCCGTACTGGCGATGGAGGGTGCCCAGGCATCCCAGGAGGTCGCGGCGCACGTCGGGCAGGATGCCCATGAGCAGATGGCCCCTGGGGCCTGGGGGCTGGCGGGTGACGGTGGCGGCGGCGGTGGTCATCGGGCGCTTCCTCCTGGAGGGAGGTATCGCGCCCCACATGCCCGGCGTGCATGGTCCCGGGGCGCCAACGCATTGTCCGCGGGCGCCACCGCGCATTGCGAGGCGAGGGGACGTCAGGCCATGCTGGCCCGCGATGCGTCCCCAGACGCTCCAATCCTCGCTGTTCCGCCCCCTGTTCCAGGTGGGCATGTCGCTGGGCATCGCCCGGGAGCGGCTGCTCGAAGCGGTGGGCGTGGATGAAGCCCTGCTCGCGCGGCCGGACGTGCGGGTTCCCTACGCGGCGCTCCAGCGCGTGTGGACCCTGCTCGTGGAGGTGGGCGGCTCCGAGCCGCTGGCCGTACGGCTCGCGCAGGCGTTGGAGCCCACCCACGTGGGGCTCGTGGGCTATGTGCTGGTCAACAGCCCCGACCTGCGCACGTCCCTCCAGCGCTATTGCCGCATCCACGCGCTGCTGGATCCGCGCACGACGTGGCGCGTCCTCCAGCTGCCCGGGATGATGCGCGTGGAGCTGGAGCTGGATCCGCGGGATGAATGGGCCTCGCGCCTGAAGCACCCCGTGGAGGGGCTGCTCGTGGCGATGGTGGCCAGCGGCCGCGAGCTCAGCGGCGAGGACTGGCGCCCCACGCGCGTGTGCGTCACGCATCCGCGCCATGCGGCCTCGCCGGCCGTGGAGGAGTTCCTCGGCGTCGGCATCGAATACGGCGCGAGCGCCAACCTGGTGCAGGGCGACGAGGCCGCCGCGAACCTCCCCATCCGCCACGCGGACATCGAGCTGGGCAACCTGCTCCACGCCCGCGCCGAAGCGGAGCTGGCGCGGGTGGAGGCCCACGAGGTCCGCTCCTGGCGCGAGCGCGTGGCGGAGGTGCTCGCGGCCCAGCCCCGCACGGGGGACCTCATCCCCGCGGACGTGGCGGCGCGGCTCGCGGTGAGTGAGCGCACGCTCCAGCGCCGCCTGCGAGAGGAGGGCGTCACGTTCGCGGGCCTGGAGGACGCCGTGCGCCGCGACCGCGCCTTCCAACTGCTGCGCGACGGACAGCTGCCCCACTTCGAGATCGCCTTCCTCCTGGGCTTCAGCGACCCCAGTGCCTTCACCCGCGCCTTCCGCCGCTGGAGCGGGATGCCGCCGGGACAGTGGCAGGTGTCCCAGGCCGCGAAGCCCTGAAGGAGGCAGGCGCCGGAATCCGTCCGCCGCGCGGAATGTTTTCTCCACAGGAGGGGAGCACGGATGATCAAGACGCTGAGGGACGCGGAGGAGCTGGTGCGCACGCGCCACGTCATCACCGAGGTGCCCACCCACGGGCCCACGTCCCTCGTCGAACAGGTCATGGGCGGCAGGCCCACCGGCAGCTGGCGCGACCACGCGAAGGGGCGCCTCGCGTACCGGCTGGGGCGCATGCTGCGCGCGTCGAAGGACGTGCTCGCGGTGCGGCTGGTGGAGGGCAAGGTCGCCTTCGTGGACCTCACGCTCTGGCCCGCCGTCTACCGCGTCGCCATGGAGCCCTCGCGCCGCCGTCCGTCACTCCAGGGCCTGTCCCCGGACGCCCGCGCGCTGCTCTCCACCGTGGAGCGGGACAAGCGCGTCCCCCTGGACAAGGAAGGCCCGTGGACCAAGGCGCGCGAGGCGCTGGAGGAACGGCTGCTGGTCCACTTCTCCGAGGCGCAGGAGGAAGACGGCCGCCACGTCGCGGTGCTGCGCTCGTGGCGGGACTGGGCGTCACCCACGCTCCAGGCGGACGCGGCCCGGCTCTCCTACGAGGACGCCCAGGCGCGGCTCAGGGCCGCATGTGACGGGGCACCCACGGGCCTGGGGCCCTGGGTCTTCTAGCGGCGCCGGGGCTTCAGGCAGCCTCGTCCAGGATCTCCAGCGCGTCCCGGACACCCGGCAGCCGGGCGAGCAGCTCGTACTCCGCGGGCTGGAGCATGGACACGCGGCGGCCCGCGACGCGCTCCATCCACAGCTCGATGCGGTGGTCGCCGTCCGGGTTGACCTGGCGGGAGATGCGGGCGCGGCGGCCTTCCTTGTGACAGGCCAGGATGTCCTGCTGGAGGCTGCGCAGACGGCGGAACACCTTCAGCGCCATTCGACCCTCGGGGGTGTCGAACGTGTGGAAATGCCGGTTCCGCGACAGCGGCCGGCTGGGATCATGAAGCCTCTCCACGAGGCGGCGCACGAAGGGGTCCATCGACGGAGAAGGATAACATCCGCTACCCTGTCCCTCAGCGATGCCCCATCGATTTTTCCCCCGTCCTTGGACGCTCGTCCTGCTCCTGCCGCTTGCCTGCAAGGACCCAGAGACGGCGGCCGCGCAGAAACAGGCCGTCCAGGTCCAGAACTCCCTGTCCCAGGGTCGTGAAGCGCTCACGAAGGGCCAGTACGTCCGCGCCATCTCCGAGCTGCAGAAGGCCGCCAACGCCGCGCCAGAGAGCGTGGAGCCGCTCCTCCTCCTGGCCCGGGCCCACCAGGGCGCCGGCAACCCGGGCGCGGCCATCCTCACGCTCAAGCAGGCGGAGGGCCTCATCCCGGGCACCGACCCCGTCATCCAGAAGCAGCTCTCCGACCTGTACATGGGGGAGGGGCAGATTCCCCAGGCCATCTCCACGCTCGTGTCGCTGAGGGACGAGGGCAAGCTGTCCAACGAGGACATCCTATCGCTGGCCCGCCTCCAGGCGCGGCAGGGCCACCCGGACGAGGCCTTCACCACGCTGGAGCGCATCCTCCGGGAGAACCCCGACGACGCGCCGACGAAGACGGTGGAGGCCGAGATCCTGCTCATGAAGGGCGAGGAGCTGCTCGCGGCCAACCTGATGGACCGCGTGCTCCAGGGCACCCCCAGCTTCACGCCCGCGCGGCTGCTCCGTGCGCGCTACTTCCTGATGAGCGGCGTCAACGACATGGCGGAAGCGGACCTCCAGTCCGTGCCGCCCGAGGACGCGGACACCACGGATGTGGTGGCGATGAAGGCCCGCGTGCTCATGGCGCTCGGACGCCCGGCCGAAGCGGAAGGCGCGCTCCGCAAGCTCTTGGAGGACGACGCGGAGAACGCGGAGGCCGTCGCGTGGCTGGCGGAGATCGTCTGCGCGCAGGGCCGCGCGTCGGAGGCCCAGCAGCTGGTGGACCGCGCGCTGCACCTGCGCCCGCGCTTCGCCCGCGCGCTGTACGTGCGCGGCCGCGTGCTGGAGGAGCAGAGCGACGCGCGCGGGGCGGAGGACAGCTACCGCTTCGCCCTCAAGGCGGAGCCCGCCTTCCCGCCCGCGCTGTCACGCCTGTGGAGGCTGCACCTGAAGGCCGGCCGCAAGCCGGAGGCGCAGGAGGTGCTGGAGCGGCTGGCGAGCCTGAACGAGGCGACCGTGGAGGAGAAGGCCGCGCTCGCGAACCTCTACGCCCGGTTCGAGACGCAGCTGCCGCGCGGCAAGAAGCTCATCGAGGAGGCCCTGAAGCGCGAGCCGCAGAACCCCGAGTACCTGCGCATCCAGAAGGCCATCGACAAGGCGACGCCCAAGAAGAAGAAGGCCCCGACGGGGCCCGTCATCATCCGCGGGCGGCGCTGACGGCGGGCGCGGGGGAGGGCAGCCCCTCCGCGTCCATGACGACCTTCTCCAGCGCCTTGAGCCCCTTGCGCTGGCCCACCGCCACCACGAGCAGGTTCTCACGCGTGAAGTAGCGCCGGGCCACCTCCCGCACGCGCGCGGCCGTCTGGCGGTCCACCTGATCCGCGCGGTGGCCGAACGTCTCCGGACGGCGGAACAGCTCCACGCCGCCGAACCACCCGGCCAGCTCCCCCGGCGAGTCCTGGGAGAACTCCAGCAGCATCCGGTGGCGGCGCTTGGCGCGGTTCAGCTCCTCCTCGCTCGCGTCCTTCTCGCAGAGCTCGGAGAGCACGCGCAGCGACTCCGCCACCACGAGCGACGCCTTCTCCGGCGCGCTGGCCGCTTCAATCTCGAAGAGGCTGAGGTCGTGGTACGTGTCCAGCCCCGCCTGCACCGAGTACGCGAGGCCGCGCTTCTCCACGATTTCGAAGGGCAGCCGCGACGACAGGCCGTCGTCCAGGAGGCGCCGCAGAATCTGGAGCGCGGGGAAGTCCTCGTGCTGCTCCGGCACGGCGCGGAAGGTGAGCTTGAACTCCGTCTGCGACTCGTCGTGGGAGACGAAGTGGAAGTGCGGCCCGGGGCCCAGCGGCGGCGGCGCGCTCTCCGTGGTGGCGCTGCCCTTGGGCAGGTGGGCGAAGGCGCGCTCGGCCAGGGCCAGCACCTCCGAGTGCTTCACGCTGCCCGCGGCGGACACCACCAGGTTGCCGGCCACGTAGTGCCGGGCGAAGTGCTCCAGCACCTGGGCGTGGGTGAGGGCCTTCACGGACTCAGGGGTGCCGGCGATTTTGAGGGACAGCGGGTGGCCGGGGAACAGCAGGCGCTTGGACAGGTTGTCCAGGTCGATGTCGCGCCCCTTGTCGTCCACCTCGTCGAGCATCTCCTCCAGGATGATCTGCCGCTCCACCTCCATGTCGGTGAGGCGGGGGCGGGTGAGCATGTCGCCGATGACGTCCAGGCCCACGCTCAGGTGCGACGGGTGCAGCGGGGTGTAGTAGTAGCCGTGGTCGCGGGTGGTGGCGCCGTTGAGGTTGCCGCCCACCTCCTCCACGGCCGCGTTCATCTTCACCGTGTCCGGCCAGGCTTCGCTTCCCCGGAAGAAGAGGTGCTCCAGGAAGTGGCTGACGCCGTTGTTCTCCACCGTCTCATGACGGCTGCCGGTCCTTACGTAGACGGCCAGGAGGGCGGTGTGCAGGTGGGGCGTTTCGACGGTGACGACGCGCAGCCCGGAGGGCAGCACGTCCCGGTACGGTGTAAAGCTCATGCGCGAGGAAGCCTTAACACGAAGGTCGTCCCCTGGCCGGGAATACTCTGGCAGGAGAGCGAGCCCCCGTGGGCCTGGAGGATCTGTTGGCTCACCGCGAGCCCCAGGCCCGTGCCGCCCTCCTTGGTGGTGAAGAAGGGCTCGAAGAGGTGGCGGCGGGCCTCCTCCGTCATGCCGGCGCCGGTGTCCCGCACGGTGACCTCCACGTCCCCTTCACGCGGGACGGTGGCCACCGTGAGCCGCCCCCCGGTGGGCATGGCCTCGCGGCTGTTGCGAAGCAGGTTGAGGAACACCTGCCGCAGCTGGCCCTGGTCCGCGAGCACGCGGGGCGTGCCGGGCGCGAAGTCGCGCACCACCTCCACACCCGCGCGCACCAGCTCCTCGCGGGTGAAGTCGAGCACGCCGTCCAGCACCGCGGTGATGTCCTCCGGCTCCAGGTCCGGCCGGGCGGGGCGGGCCATGCGCAGGTACTGCTCGGTGACGTCGGTGAGGCGGTCCACCTCATGGGTGACGGCGGAGAGCAGCTCGCGCGCCTCCGTGGCGGTGTCCTGCGAATCGAATCGAGCGCTGTCCACCGCGTCCTGGAGCAGCTCCACGTTGAGGCCGATGGAGGACAGGGGGTTTCGCACCTCGTGCACGATTTGAGCGGAGATGCGGCCGACCGCGGCCAGCTGCTCCGCGCGCATCAGCGCCTCCGCCTGCGACTTGAGCTGCGCCTCGCGCGCCTGGAGCGAGCGGGCCATCTGGTCGAACTCGCGCGCGAGCAGCGCGACCTCGTCCTCGCCGCGCACGCCCAGCTGGGCGGAGTAGTCACCCCGGCCGATGCGGGACACGCCCTCAATCAGCGTGCGCACCGGGCGCAGCGTGCGGGCGGACCAGGCGGTGACGCCCACGCCCACGCCAATGGCCATGATGGACAGCGCGATGATGGTGAGGCCCGTCCTGCGCTCGCGCTCCTCCGCGCCGTCCACGCGCTCGCGGATGCGGTTGGTCAAGGTCGCGCGCAGCACGCGCAGCTCACGGCCGATGACGCTCTCCAGTTGGCGCAGCTCGTTGGTGGCGCGCGCCACCTCCTGGCTTTCGGGGGACTCGGACGCGAGCGCGGTGAAGACGGCCTCCACCGCGTGGCCGTAGGCCTTGGAGTTGCGTGACAGCTCCGCGAAGCGTGAGTCCAGCTCCATCACGAAGGGCACCTCGCCTTCCGGGGCGAAGGTGAGCACCTCGCGGGCCTTGGCGCGGGCGGCCTCCAGGCGCTGGGCCATCTGGGGCGCGTAGTACAGGCTCGCCAGCCGGATGAGCGCGCGGCGCGTCTCCACGCTGTTCTGCTCCAGCACGCGCTCGGTGTCCTTCTCCTGGCTGGTCTGGAAGGTCTCCAGCGCGGCGGCGTCCTGGGACAGCTGGAGGTAGCCCTGGCTGACGAGCCGGATCTCCAGCCGGTTGCGGTGCAGCTCCGCCACGCTGAAGAGGGACACCGCCCCGAACGTCAGCAGCACCAGCGCGTAGCCCAGGAAGATGCGGGTGGCGAGCGAGAGCTTCATGGAGGAGGGGACAGGACATACGTCCTGGCGCGGGCGCATTACAGCGCAATCCCCGCCGCGCCGCCTGCTTCCGGCCGCCTGGACTCCACCTCTCCAGGGAGGAGGGCTGGTAGCGTCCACCGCATGGCTCCGCGCTTCGTCCGCTCCACGCTCCTCGCCGCCGCCCTGGTGTCCCTCACCCCCGCCTGCGGGGAGAAGGAGGTCCGCCCCGCCCTGGACCTGCTCACCGACTCCTGCGCCGGCACCCAGCCACTGTCCGGGGTGACGCACCTGCGCTTCCGCGTGACGGGGCCGGGCATCGACACGCCCCGTGAGCGGGTGTCGACGGTGGAGTGGGCACCCGAGGACGTGCCGGCCCTGCCGCCGGGGAGCGCGCGGGTGCTGGAGGTGCGGGCCTACGTGGGGGCACCGGGCCAGGGCGGACAGCTGGTGTCGGTGGGCCGAACGGCGCCGTTCGACGTGGCGGAGGGACAGGCGCCCAAGGTGCGGGTGTTCCTGCGGCGGCTGGGGGAGTTCGTGCCGGTGAACCTGGCTTCGGACCCGAGGACGTGCTCGTTGCCGGCCGAAGCGCGCGCGGCGCACACGGCCACGACGCTGCCGGATGGACGGGTGTTGATCACCGGGGGCTATCTGCCAGAGGCAAACGGGACGCGGCCCGTGTCGGGGACGACGGAGGTGTTCGACCCGGCGGACGGCACGTTCAGCGCCGGGCCGGACGTGGGCGCGAGGGCGTTCCACACGGCGTCGCTGCTGCCGGATGGCCGCGTGTTCCTGGCGGGCGGCGCGGAGTCCTTCGCCCCGGTGTCATTGCAGTCCACGGCGCGCCTCGTGGACGTGGCGACGGGCGCGGTGAGTGAGCTCACGCCCAAGGTGGCGCGCTATCAGCACTCGGCGGCGGTGGATGCGGCGGGCCACGTGTTGCTGGTGGGCGGGCGTGCCACGGAAGGGAGCGGGGTGTTCACGGCGGAGGCCTTCGACAGCGCCTCCGGCCGCTTCGTGGAGGTGGCCGGTGAGGTGCGCCGCGTCGACACGACGCTGACGGTGATGGCGGACGGAAGAACCTTCCTGATTGCGGGCGGCGCGGACACCCAGGGGCCCGTTGCGGAGGTCGTGGCCGTCGGCTTCAGTGGGACGGACCTGGAGCGCCTGTCGAACGCGCCGCCCCGGCTGCGCGTACCCCGCGTGGGCGCCACCGTGGCGGTGCTGGGACGGCCGGACGAGGCCCCGCGCCCGCTGTTGATGGGCGGCTTCGACGACGTGGAGCCCACCCTGGACGCGCGGGCGGTGGGCGCCTCCGAAATGCTGGAGGACGTGATGGCCGTGAGCGACGGCCCCGCGCTGATGCCCCGGAGCAACCCGTGCGCGGTGTCGCTGCCGGACGGCCGGGTGGTGGCGCTGGGCGGACGGGGCACCGGCATCGGCACGACGTACGCGGTCCCGTGGGCGGAGCTGATCACCCTGTACGCGGGCGCGCAGGCCACCGTGCTGGGCCTGACGCTGATGCCGCAGCCGCGCGTGTGGCACACGTGCTCCGCGCTGCCAGACGGCTCCGTGCTCGTGGTGGGCGGCGTGGACGACAGCACCGGGGAGACCCGCGCCAACACCGAAGCCCTGGTGGTGATGCCGCCCCCGCGCGACTGAAGCTGCTACGCTCCAGGTCCCATGAGGGACTGTCTGCCTGCCCGGTTTGCTCTGGCCCTGGCCTTTCTCCTGACGACCGCGGAAGCCAGCGCGCGTGAGCAGGAGGAGTTCGCGATCCGCACGGTGCTGCTGTCGGAGCACCCGTCGGACTCCGTGCCCACCCTCTACGTGAGGGGGAAGGTGGCCACCGTCCTCCGCTTCGAGACGTCCGTGGACCCCGCGCGGACCCGCATGCTGGCGTGGGAGGGCCGGTTCGAGCCGCTGCTGGTGGGTGGTCGCAAGGTGGTCGTGGAGCCTCTCCGGGACCTGGGGGAGGACGAAGGTGTTCCCTTGTTGGTGACGCTCGCGAACGGCAAGCAGGTGCCGTTCCTGCTCAAGCCCGCGGAGGAGGGAGGGCGGAACGCGGTGGATCAACAGGTGAACGTGTTCGAGGACCCGCGCGGCTATGACGCCATGTACTCGACGCTGATGGACTCGCTCAAACAGCGTCGCGCCCTGGAGGAGGAGAACCAGCGCCTGCGGGTGGAGGAACTCTCCGCGGATCATGCGCTCGCGACGCTCCTGGCCCAGGGGAACCTCAAGCACACGCCCTTCACCCGCCGCCAGGGTTGGCGCCTCAAGGAAGAAGGGGCGGACATCCTGGTGGAGGTGCTCTCCAGCAAGACGCTTCCGAAGATGGCGGTGTTGTTCACCCTGACCAACCGCGATGCGAAGAAGCCCTGGCGGATGATGGAGGCCCGGCTGTCCACGGTCTCCGGCGGGAACTCACGTGCGTTCGCGCTGCGCATGCAGCAGGAGGAGATTGCTCCGGGCGCCATGGGCCGCATCGCCGTCGTCGCTGACGACAGCGCCTTCCAGTCACCACAGGGATTGGAGCAACTGGCGCTGGAGTTGTTCCGGTCCGACGGCCTGTCGCAGGCCTACCTCGTCCTGGAACAGCGTTTCATCCGGGAGTAGATCGACGCGACATGAACGCACCGCGCAAGTGGTCCCCGGTTGCCCTCGTGCTGGCCCTGTCGCTGGGCTGCACCACGACCCGAGGGGGCGTGGGGCTTCATTCGGATGGGACGCCCAAGCCCGAGGACTGCCCCGAGGACGCGCTGAACACGATGCGAATCCTCCGTCTGCGCGTGGGTGACGGAGCGAATGTCACGCTCGACATCAATCAGGACGACGTCAGCCCCATCACGCTTTACGACGGCCCCGTGGAGAGCATGCTCATCTCCAGCCTCGGGCCTCTTGAAACGACCACCCGTCTCTACGGGCGGGTGTGGACCGGAGGACCCCAGGTGGTGGTCCGGTACTACGAGGCGCATCCACCCGACGGCGACAAGATTCCCATCTGCGCCGTGGCGCGGCTCTCCAAGGGGCAGTTGCGGAAGCGGCCCGACTCCAAGCCAGGAACGGCCATCCTGGAGTTCTCCTCGGCGGGCGTCGACATCGTCGAGTCCTATCGCTGAAACACGAAGGCCCCGCGTCCCGGTGAGGGGACCGCGGGGCCTCTGTGCTTCACGCCGGGGTGCGGCTCAGGCGTTGGACGGCGGGGCCTCGGAGGGCTTCGCCTCGCCCTCGGTGGTGGCCGTCGGCTCGGTGGCGGCCGTCGGCTCGGTGGCGGCCGGGGCCTCCGTGGGCGTGGCCGCGGCGGTGGCGCGGGCCTCTGCTTCGGCGCGGGCGCGGGCCTGCTCGTCGCTGCGCTGGTCGCTGGCGGCGACTTCGTCCGGCGTCAGCTCCGTGCGGTCCGCGAGCATGCCCGTCTTCTTCTCCAGGTCCTTGATGGCCCGGCGAAGCAGGTCGCGCTCCAGCAGCGTGCGGTTGAGGCGCTTCTCCAGCGCCTTGTACTTGTCCTTGCCCAGGTCGGCCTCGGACTTGGTCACCGACAGGATGCGCGCGTGCGTGTCGGCGCGGCCCTTGAGGCGGCGGACTTCCTTCTCCAGCTCCGCGGCGCGCGCGCGGTCCTTGTTCGCCGCCTGCTCCAGCCGGTTCATCTTCTCGCGGTCCGCGTCGTTCAGCTCGCGGTAGCGGCGCACGGGCTCCGCCGGGGCGACGGGCGCGGGCGTCACGGCCACCGCCGCGCTCACCACGGGCTCGCTCGCGGGCGCGGCGATCTGATCCGCCGGAGCCGCGGCCGGAACAGCGGCGGCGGGGACGGCGGCGGGCGCGGTCGTCTGCGCGGGGGCCTCACGGCGGCGGGGGCCATTGCGCGACTCGGTCTCCGCGCGCAGCCGGGCGTTCTCCGTCAGGGCCTGCGACAGCTCCGCGCGGGTCTGCTCCAGCTGGATGCTGGCGTTGCGTTCCACCTCGGCGCGGGCCTTCACCAGGTCGTTCGAGCCCTTCTCGCCTTCCTTCTGCTCGAAGAGCTTCCGCTTGGTCTGCTTGAGCTGCTCCTTGACCTCCTGGAGCTGCGCGCGCTGCTCGTCCAGCTCCTTCTGCTTGCGCTGGACTTCCGATTCCGCCTTCGCGCGCGCCTTGCTCTCGGACTCCAGCTCGCCCCGGAACGACGGCGCGGAAGAGGAAGAAGAGAGCGAGGGACGGCCCGCGTTGGCACCAGCGCCGCTCTTGTCTCCGAAGAGCAGCAGACCGAGCGTCACGGCGAACCCGATCGATACAAGGATGAGTGCAACCAGCAAGGGAACGACCTCCACAGAAAGATGCAAAAAGCGGGGCAGCCTACCGCTGGGACATGGCGCGTCAAGGCTTCACTGGCAGGCAACCCGGCGGGCCCCACCCGCCGCGCTGGCCGGGTCGTGGCGTCCGCCTGCATTCTGGCTCCCCAGTCAGCGCCATCCTGGGGCACGCTCGCGTCCCATGGCGCACCTGGAGCTGAAGCCGAAGCGGGACGTGTCGAGCTTCCGCAAGCTCGCCATCGGCAGCTGGGCGACCGCGTATGACCCCACGGTCTACGGCACGCTGGCGGTGCGCATGGACGCGGCGCTCGCCTGGATGGACACCATCCACCAGCGCACCGGCGTGCGGCTCACCGCCACCCACCTGGTCCTCAAGGCCATGGGCGAAGCGCTGCGCCGCTGCCCGGACGCCAACGCCCTCCTGCGCTACCAGCGCATCTACCTGCGCCAGCGGATCACCGTGTGCGCGGTGCTCCCCGGCGCTGAACAACGCGGCCTCACGCCCGTGCGCATCGAGGACGTGGACCAGAAGTCCGTGCACGCGCTGGCGCTGGAGGTGGAGTCCACCGCGGCGCGCGTGCGCGAGGGCCGGGATGCGCAGGTGGAGCAGGGACGGAGCCTGCTCGCGCGCGTGCCGCACCTGCTCCTGCACCGCTTCACCGGGCTCGTGTCGTTCCTCACGTACACGTTGAACGTGGATCCGTCGTGGCTCGGCCTGCCCAGGGATCCGTTCGGCGCCGCGGTGGTGGTGGACGTGGGCGAGCTGGGGTTGGAGACGGCGTACCTGCCGCTGGCGCCCTTCACCCGCGTGCCCATCTTCCTCGCGCCCGGAGCGGTGCGCGAGGTGGCGGTGGTGGAGGAGGGGAGGGTGGTGCCCGGACACGTGATGAACATCAACGCGTCCTTCGACCACCGCTTCCTCGACGGCTACCACGCGGGCGTCATCGCCAGCACGCTGCGCGAGATGCTGGAGCACCCGGTGGAGGCCTTCGGTCCCCCGCCGGATGCTCCGTTTCCTACGAGCCGCTAGTACGCGTACTCCCAGCCGCCACGGCCGCGGGCGCGCTGGCCCATCCTCGCGCTCATCTCGCGCAGCCGGCGCACGCGCTCCGGGATGGGCGGGTGCGTGGAGAACAGCGACATCACCCCGCCGCGGTGCAGCGGGTTGACGATGAACAGGTGCGACGTCGCGGGGGCCCGGTCATACGGCATGACCTCCGCGCTCCGCTCCATCTTCAGGAGCGCGCTCGCCAGCGCGTCCGGGTCGCCGCACAGCTCCGCGCCCGTGGCGTCCGCGCCGTACTCGCGCGAGCGGCTCACCGCCAGCTGCAGCAGCGTGGCCGCGATGGGCGCCACCAGCAGCAGGCCCAGGTTCGACAGCGCTCCGGCCACGCCACCGTCCCTGTCGTCGTCGCCGCGGCTGAGCATGCTGCCGCCGAACCAGAACAGCATCTGCGCCGCGTAGCTGATGACGCCCGCGAGCGTCGCCGCCACCGTGCCGATGAGCGTGTCCCGGTTGCGCACGTGGCCAATCTCGTGCGCCAGCACGCCCTCCAGCTCGCGCCGGTCCAGGATGTCCATGATGCCCGCCGTCACCGCGACGGCCGCGTGGCTCGGGTTGCGGCCCGTGGCGAACGCGTTCGGCTGCGCGGTGGGCAGCAGGTAGACCTTCGGCTTCGGCATGCCCGCTCTCGCGGACAGCCGCTCCACCATCTCATGCAGCCACGGCGCCTGCTCGTAGGACAGCGGCTGCGCGCCGTGGATGGCCAGCGCGATGCGGTCGCTGAACCAGTACGAGCCGAAGTTCATCACCACCGCGAAGAGGCCCGCCATCATCAGCCCCTGCGCGCCGCCCAGCCGCTGTCCGATGACGAGCACCAGGCCCGTCAAGCCCGCCAGCAGCACGGTCGTCTTCAATGCATTGCCCAGCCGGTGCCACCCGCCGCCCTTGAGCGCCGGTGCGGCCGGTCCTCGGGTTGTCATGTGGGGGTCACGCTGCGCCATGTTCCTCGTTCCGTGCCTTTCGCCCCGCCATGGGGGCCACACGAAACGTAAGCAGGAGCAAGGGGGCGTCAACGTAACGGGTCCAGGCTACCCCGGAGGCCCATGGCCCCGGCTGCCGCCCGTCCCAAAGGTAGTGCCGGCCTTAAAGATAGAAACGATCCGCCACGCCCGCCGTACGCTGAAGGATGGCGCTCCACCCGAGCCAGACGTCAATGCCACTGTCGCCCGCCTTCGACTCGCTCCCCAGGGCACCGAGCGAGCCCGTGCAGCCCGCCACCGTGCCCAGCCCGGACTCGCGCACGTGCTCGAGGAGCGCACGCACGGTGGGCATGCCCCGCGCCTCGAAGCGGTCCGCCACGTCCTCGCGGCCGGCGAAGTCTGGTTCGTCCAGCCTGTCCAGGAGGAAGCGCTCCAGCGCCCACCAGAACAGGTACACCTCCACACGCCGCCCGGCGGCCGTCGCCGCCGCCGCGATGGAGAGCCCCTGGTGCACCCGGTCGTATTCGCCACTGTGCAGGAAGACGACGACCCTGTTGTCCGGCGCGCTCACGCGGTCGCTCATACCGTCCAGAAGCCACCGCGTCCATTCACACCCGGAGGGCGGCCGGTGGGGCCCTTTGGCTTGCACCTCGGCCCTGGCGCTTGGTAGGAACCTAACGACCTTCCAGGCTTACAGGTTTTTTGCAGCGACAGCGCGGGTGGCTTTCAGCGACATGGGCGACGAGACGACAGCCAGACGGAAGGATGCCCACCTCGACCTGTGCGCGACCGGCGATGTGGAACCGGCACAGAACTCCACGCTGCTGGAGTGCGTGCACCTCATCCACTGCGCCATGCCGGAGATGGCGGTGGAGGACGTGGACCTGTCCACGCCGTTCTTGGGCAAGCGCCTGCAGGCGCCGCTGCTCGTCACCGGGATGACGGGTGGCACGGACCGCGCGGGCGCGGTGAACCGGGACCTGGCGCTGCTCGCGGAGCGGCACGGCCTGGCCTTCGGCGTGGGCAGCCAGCGCGCCATGGCGGAGCACCCCTCGCGCACGGCGTCGTACGCGGTGCGCGACGTGGCGCCCACGGTGGCGCTCCTGGGCAACATCGGGCTGTACCAGGCCATTGGCCTGGGCGTGGATGGCGTGCGGCGGTTGATGGACGCCATTGGCGCGGACGGCATGGCGCTGCACCTCAACGCGGGCCAGGAGCTGACGCAGCCGGAAGGCGACCGCGACTTCCGCGGCGGCTACCGCGTGGTGGAGGAGCTGGCGCGCGCCATGGGCGACCGGCTGCTGGTGAAGGAGACCGGGTGCGGCATCGGTCCGGACGTGGCGCGGCGCCTGGTGGAGCTGGGCGTGCGCAACGTGGACGTCTCCGGGCTGGGCGGCACGTCGTGGGTGCGCGTGGAGCAGCTCCGCGCGGTGGGCTCGCAGGTCCAGGTGGGCGAGGAGTTCAGCGGCTGGGGCATCCCCACCGCGGCGGCCATCGCCAGCGTGCGCAAGGCGGTGGGGCCGGAGGTCCGGCTCGTGGCCAGCGGCGGGGTTCGCGGCGGGCTGGAGTCCGCGAAGGTGCTCGCGCTGGGCGCGGACCTGGCGGGCATGGCGCTGCCGCTGTTCCGGGCCCAGCAGCAGGGCGGGCTGCCGGCCGCGGAGGAGGCGCTGAAGGTCATCCTCACGGGCCTGCGCCAGGCGCTGGTGCTGACGGGCAGCCGCACCGTCGCTCAGCTGCGGCAGCGGCCTCGCGTGGTGACCGGCGCGTTGAAGGATTGGTTGGCGGCGTTGTGATGCAGGGTGGATCCCAGGTTGGGAAGGAAGAACATGTCTGACACCGTGACGTCCCGGCTCGCCGGATTCCACAAGCTGCCCCTGGAGGAACGCCTGGCGCGCATTGGCCAGATGTTCCGGCTGACCGAGGCGGAGTTGGATCAGCTGCGCGGCGAGAACGGCCTGGACCTGTCCATCGCCAACCAGATGATCGAAAACGCGGTGGGCACGTTCTCCCTGCCGCTGGGCCTGGGCCTGAACCTCACCGTCAACGGGCGCGACTACCTGGTGCCCATGGCCGTGGAGGAGCCCTCCGTCGTGGCGGCGGTGTCGTTCGCGTCGAAGATCGTCCGCGAGTCGGGCGGCTTCATCGCGGAGGCCGACGAGTCGATGATGATCGGCCAGGTGCAGGTCTCCAACTACGGAGACCCCGGCCGCGCGTCCGAGAAGATCCTGGATGCGAAGGATGAAATCCTCGCCCTGGCCAACAGCTTCCACCCGGCCATGGTGGCCCGCGGCGGCGGGGCGAAGGACGTGGAGGTGCGCCTGTTGCCCGCGCCGGAGGGGCCGCGCGGCGAGCCGCTGCTCATCGTCCACCTGCTCATCGACGCGCAGGAGGCGATGGGGGCGAACCTCATCAACACCATGGCGGAGGGCGTGGCGCCGCTCATCGAGCAGCTCACGGGCGGCCGGGTGTACCTGCGCATCCTGTCGAACCTCGCGGACAAGCGGCTCGCGCGCGCCACGTGCCGCATCCCGCTGCCGCTGCTGGCGGACTTCGGCCTGCCGGGCGAGGTCATCGCCGAGGGCATCGCGCAGGCGAGCCGCTTCGCGGAAGCCGACCCGTACCGCGCCGCCACGCACAACAAGGGCGTGATGAACGGCATCGACGCGGTGGCCATCGCCACGGGGCAGGACTGGCGCTCCATCGAGGCGGGCGCGCACGCGTTCGCGTGCCGCAAGGGGCAGTACCGCCCGCTGTCCACCTGGTACCTGGAGGAGGGGCACCTGGTGGGCCGCATCGAGCTGCCGCTGGCGCTGGGGCTGGTGGGCGGCCCCATCAAGATCCACCCGGGCGCGCAGGTGGCGCTCAAGCTGATGCGCGCCACCAGCGTGCGTGAGCTGTCCATGGTGTTCGCGGCGGTGGGCCTGGCGCAGAACTTCGCGGCGCTCCGCGCCCTGGGCTCCGTGGGCATCCAGAAGGGCCACATGGCCATGCACGCGCGCAGCGTCGCCGTCACGGCGGGCGCGCGCGGCGGGGACGTGGAGAAGGTGGCCAACCTGCTGGTGAAGGCCGGGCACGTGAAGGTGGAGAAGGCGCGGGAGATCCTCGCGAACCTGCCGCCGGAGACGCCCGCCGTCGCCACCCTCACCAACGGCTGACGTCCGCCCCCGGGCGCTCCCCTGACACAGGGAGCGCTTGACGGGGCAGGGCGGGGCGCGGAATGAAGGCGCCCGCCCCCTTCGCGTGCCTGGTGCCATGACTTCCGCAATGAATCCCCTGGTCGCCTTCGGTGCCGGCAAGGTCATCCTGCTGGGCGAGCACAGCGTGGTGTACGGCTACCCTGCCATCGCGGGTCCCCTGTGCATCGGCGTGGTGGCGCGCGGTGGGCCTTCGCGCTCGTGCGTGCTGGACGTGCCGGTGACGGCGGACGCGGCGCAGAAGCGGATGATGCGCAAGGCGTTCGCTCGGGCGGCGAAGCTCGTGGGCGAGCCGAAGGTGAAGGTGACGCTGGAGCCGCAGCTGCCCCTGTCCGCGGGGCTGGGCAGCTCCGCGGCGCTGGCGGTGGCCACGTCGCGCGTGCTGTTGCAGGCGGCGGGGCAGGCGCCCACGGCGAAGGCGACGGCGCGGCTGGCGTGGGAGATGGAGCAGGAGTTCCACGGCACGCCGTCCGGCGTGGACCACACCACCAGCGCGGAGGAGAAGCTCATCCTCTACCGGCGGGTGCAGGCTCCGGCGGGCGTCACGGGCCGCGCGCGCGAATTGAAGAGTCCCAAGCCGGTGTCGGTGGTGGTGGCGCTGGCGGGCGCGCGCAGTCCCACGAAGCTGACGGTGGGGGCGCTGCGCGAGCGGCAGGCGCGGTGGCCGGAGCGCTACAAGCGGCTCTTCGGTCAGGTGGGGAGGCTCGTCACCGAGGCGGCGAAGGCGGTGGAGGCGGGCGACCTGGAGGGGCTGGGGGACGCGATGAACGTCAACCAGGGCCTCCTGAACGCGCTGGGGCTGTCGTCACCAGCGCTGGAGGACATGGTGTTCCGGCTGCGCTCGCTGGGCGCGCTGGGGGCCAAATTCACGGGGGCAGGAGGTGACGGTGGCGCGGTCATCGGCCTCTTCCCCGAACCGGAGCCCGTGGTCGCGCAGCTGACGCGCGACGGCGTGCGCTGCTTCGCGAGTCAGCTCGCGGGGCCTCGGGTCCAGGGAGACATTCCATGAAGGCAACGGTCCGGGCGCATCCCAACATCGCGCTCGTGAAGTACTGGGGAAAGCGCGACGAGGCGCTCATCCTCCCGCACCAGTCCAGCCTGTCGCTGACGCTGGCTCCCATCCACGTGACGACGACGGTGGAGTTCGGCGCGCCGTCGGACACGGTCGAGCTGCACGGCCACGTGGCCAGGGGCAGCGAGCGCGACCGCGTGCTGCGCCTGTTGGACGCGGTGCGCGTGCAGGCGGGGCGCGACCTGGGGCCCGCGAAGGTGGTGTCGCGCGGGGACTTCCCCATGGCGGCGGGCCTGGCGAGCAGCGCGGCGGGCTTCGCGGCGCTGGCGGTGGCGGGGCGCGCGGCGGCGGGGCTGCCGCAGGACACGCGGGCTTCCAGCATCCTGGCGCGGCGGGGCAGCGGCTCCGCGTGCCGCAGCGTGCAGGGCGGCTTCTGCGAGTGGATGCGCGGCGAGCGCGAGGACGGCGAGGACAGCTACGCCGTGCAGCGCTTCGACGCGGGGCACTGGGCGGACCTGCGCATGGTGGTGGCCATCCTCGACCGCGGCGAGAAGGAGGTGAAGTCGCGGGACGGGATGAAGAACACGGTGGAGACGAGCCCCTACTATCCGGCGTGGGTGAAGGACGCGGAGGCGGAAGTGCCTCGCGCCCGGGAGCTCATCGCGAAGAAGGACCTGGAGGCGCTGGGCGAGCTGTGTGAGCGCAACGCATGGCGGATGCACTCCACCTCGCTCGCGGCGGATCCGCCGCTCTGCTACCTGAACTCGGCGACGCTGGGGCTCATCCAGCACCTGCGCGAGCAGCGCAAGAAGGGCGTGCCGGTGTGGTTCACGCTCGACGCGGGGCCGAACCCGGTGCTGCTGACGGACGCGGCCCACGAGGTCGCGGCGGAGGCCCTGGCCCGCGCCTGCGGCGCCGTGGACGTGGTGCGCTGCGTGCCCGGCGGTGACGCGACGCTGCTCACCGAGCACCTGTTCTGATGGACCGAGCGCTCTCCGCCCCGGGAAAGCTGTTCATCTCCGGCGAGTACGCCGTGCTGTGGGGCGGCGTGTCCCGCCTCGCGGCCGTGGCGCCACGCACGGCCGCCTATGTGCGCAGGCGCCAGGACTCGCGCGTGCACATCTGCCTGGAGGAGGGGACGCTCCAGGGCCTCACCACGCCCCGGGGCGTGAAGTGGGACCGCGAAGTGCCCGCCGGCTTCTCCTTCGTCGCCCGCACGCTGGATGAGGCCCTGCGAGCGCACGGCCGCGCGAGCGTGGGCTTCGACGTGGCGGTGGCTCCAGGCGCGCTCGGCCCGGGCGGCCACAAGCTGGGCATCGGCGGCAGCGCCTCCGCGACGGTGCTCGCCGCGGAGGCCGCGCGGTTCGTGCTGGAAGAGAAGTTCGACGTCCTCAAGCTCGCCCTCACCGCGCACACGCTGGGGCAGGGCGGCAAGGGCAGCGGCGGTGACGTGGCCACGAGCTTCGCTGGCGGTGCCGTGCGCTACCGGCGCTACGACGTCACCGCGCTCGCGGACGCCGCCAACACCGGCCGCTTCAACGCCGCGCTCGCCGAGTCCCCGCCCGTGGACCTCTGGCGCATGCCCGTGCCGCGCGTGTCCATGCTCTACGCCTTCACCGGCGAGAGCGCGTCCACCAAGCTCCTCATCGGCCAGGTGGAAGCCCGCCTCGCGGAGGCAGGTCGCAAGGCCTACGTGGAGCGCTCGGACGCGCTGGGCCATGCCATTGAGAACGGCCTGGGCGGCGGTGACTTCCGCGCCTTCGCCGAAGCCGTGAAGGCCCAGCACGCGCTGCTCCTGGAACTGGGCCCGCTGGAGACAGAAGGCATGCGCCGCGTGCTGGCCATCGCCGCGTCCTACCACTGCGCGGGCAAGCTCTCCGGCGCGGGCGGCGGTGACGGCTGCATCCTCTTCGCCCCGGACGCACAGGCGCGCGAAGCGCTGCGCGAGGGCCTGGAGTCGCGCGGCTTCCTCACGCTGACGCTGGAGGTGGAGCAGGGCGTGCGCGGCGAAGCGCAGGCGGATGCGCGGCTTCGCGGCTGGGTGGACGCGCTCACGTGAAATTCCGCGCGGCGCGCGCCCGGGCCCGCCGTTAGAACATGTGACCGAACGTGATGTAGAAGCGCTGACGGCCCGTCTCGGTGGAGCGCGCGTAGTCCATGCGCACCACGGCCGCGCGGCGCGAGAAGCGCAGGCCGCCGCCGATGCCCGGGTGCCACTCATGCCACTTGCCGTCCGTCACGCCCGGATGCCACACGCGGCCCAGGTCCAGGAACACCACCGCGCCCAGCGTCAGCGGCTGCCCGAAGAAGCCCATCCGCGCCGCCTGGAAGCGCAGCTCGGAGTTGCTGAACGCCTTCACGTTGCCGGCGAAGCGGTTGCGCTCGATGCCGCGCACGCTGCTCATGCCACCAATGCCCTCGGACACGTTGACGCCGCCCGTGGTCATCCACTCGAAGAACGGCACCTCCCCGAAGAGCATGTCCAGCGTGAGCCGCTGCGCGAAGACGAGCCGCGGGGTGATGCGGATGTAGCGGCGCTCGCTCAGCGTCACGCCCGCGTACTGGTAGCGGCTGAAGGTGGCCAGGCCCGACACGCGCAGCGCCACCTCCTCCACACCGCCGGACGTGGGGTCGGACTCGTCGTCACGCGTGTCCCAGAGCGCGCCCGCGAGCAGCTGCCCGCTGGGCCCACCCTCGATGCCGATGGGCCTCTCCTGCGCCAGGATGGACGTCTCGTAGGGTGACACGCGCGTGTAGCGCCAGCCGTAGCCCACGTACGACTGGAACGGGTGCTTCTCACCGAAGGGCCGCCCGCGCAGACGCACCCAGAGGCCCGGCGAGCCCTTGTCGTAGTTGTAGCGCTGGTTGTCCACGTCCCCCCGGAAGTCCGGGGCGGACAGGTTGCCCGCGCCGAAGAAGGGGCTGCTCTTCTCCTGGCGGTACTCCAGCCGTCCCTCCAGACGCAGGGGCCCCAGCAACTGCGGCCCGTCGTAACGGAGGTAATGATTCATGGCGCCGCGCGCGGTGAAGAACACCTGCGCGGACAGGGCATGCGCGTAGGGCGTCTTGCTGCCGTCGCCATAGAGGTACATGCCGCCGACAGCGCCGTAGCCGAAGCCCTGATCCGAGCTGAAGGACACGAGCGGCAGCGCGATGCCGTCCATCGTCGGCGTCCGCTTCACCGGCACGAGCCCGGGCGCGGAGCGGCCTGCCGCCACGGCGCTCAGCGACAGCAGCATGAAGAAGAGGAAGACGACTGGAGCCAGCATCGAAACCCCGTGAAGCCCCGAGGGGGCGCGTCGATTCCAGCCCGGGACAGCCAGCTCATCCGCCCGCCTGCTCTCCAAGAGAGCAACACGGCCCCGGAAGCTCCTGTCCCCCTGAATGCCCATTTTGCCTTGGGGGATGGGGGAGCCGTCAACGTGCGCGAAAGTCTCAACGAGCTCGTCAGCGAGAATTCACGAAATTGGGCGAATACCCTCGTCCGGAGGATTGGAGCGAAAGTTCCGCCCGTGGCGGCGCGTCGGCCCCGGAACGCTCTGCTCGTCCACCTGGACGGTGTGCCCAAGGCGCTCCTCGACGAGGCCGTCGTCACAGGGCGCATGCCCTTTGTTTCCCAGCTGGTCCGCTCTGGCGCGTATCACCTGGAGAACGCATTCTGGGGAGCGCCCACGTCCACGCCGTTCTTCCAGGCGGGGCTGCTCTACGGGCTGAGGCATCCGAACCTGCCGGGCTACAGCTGGTACGACCGGGCGCTCGGCCGCAAGGTGCAGATGAACACCCCGGGCGACGCGATGGCCATCGACGCGCGCCTGCGCGGCCACGGCCGCACGAGCCTGTTGGACCACGGCGGCCACACGTACTTCTCGCTCTTCCACGCGGGCGCCATGAACCGCATGTGCATGAGCACGCTGTCGAGCTTCAAGCTGATGGCGCGCTCGTTCGCTTACGAAATTGAAGGCCTGGGGTCGGCGCGCACGAAGAGCGCGTGGGACTTCCTGCGTTCCTTCGGCATGGAGTCCTGGCAGGCCATGCGCGAGGTGCGCCAGTGGGCGCGCTCCGTCAACGACTGGCGCCACGAGCAGGGGTTCCTCGTCAGCCGCATCCTCCTCCAGCGGTTGGGCTGGAGCTTCGCGTACACCAAGTCCCTGGTGGACATGGTGCGCGGCGTGCCGCTCATCTACCTGGTCTACGGCAACTACGATGAGGTGGCCCACCGCCGGGGCCCGCGCTCGGAGCTGGCGATGCAGGAGCTCCACCGCGTGGACGCGTCCCTGGCGGAGCTCTTCGCCGTGGCCCGCGCCGCGCCGGAGCCCTACGACGTCATCCTCCTGTCGGATCACGGCCACGTGGACAGCCTGCCGCTGGAGCAGCGCCAGGGCCGGCGCCTGGAGGCCGTCCTCTTCGAGGGCGAGGTGCCTCCGCTGAAGGACGACGTGCGCCGCGGCCTGCTGGATGGGCGCCAGCCTCCAGCCCCGGACACCGCCGCGCGCGAGCCCTTCATCCCGGTGGTGGTGGAGGCCGGCAACTTCGCGCACATCTACCTGAGCGGCCGTCCCGTGCCGCTGGAGTCGCGCGAACTGCTGGCGCGGCATCCGGAGGTGCTTGCCCGGGCCACGAACAACCCGGACATCGGCATGGTGGCGATGCGCCGGGGCGCGGAGGCGGTGGTGGTGATGGGCGGAGGCGTCTACGGGGTGGACGACCTGGACCGCGCGCCGCTCACCACCGAGTACAGCAAGCGCGCCGTGGCGGACTTCCTCCACGGGCTGCCGCGCATGGACACCGCGGGGGACCTGGTCCTCTTCGGTGAGGCCGTGCAGAAGGGCGGCACGGTGGGCTTCGCGTGGGAGTTCGGCTCGCACGGCGGCCTGACGCGCGTGGAGTCCGACAGTCTGGTGATGTGGCCCGCGAACGGCCCGGTGGACCTGTCCGGCCTGAGCCACTGCGCGCGGCTGCACGAGCGCCTGGCGGAGGCCTACCTGGACACCGGCTCACCGCGGATTCTCCATTGAAACCGAGGAAGGGGAGGACCATGCGGCTTCCCAACGCCGGTGGACGCACGTGGCTCAAGGTGCTGGGCGGAGTGGTGGGGCTCGTCCTGTCCCTGCTCCTGCTCTCCACCGCGTTCTTCAAATGGAACCTGAGCGGCTCCGGGGACCTGCTGACGCCGCGCTTCCCCCTGGACAAGTTCGTCCGTGACCTGCCGGGGCACCTGGTGTGGCTGGTGCCCTTCATGCTGCTGCAGGCGTCGCTGGTGCCGCTGCGCGCGGTGCAGTGGCAGGCCACGCTGCGCAGGCACATCCCATTCAAGGACCGCTTCCAGCTGGTGGGCATTGGCGTCTTCGTGCACAACGCGCTGCCGGGGAAGCTGGGCGAGGTGACGCGCTCCTTCCTCCTGTCGCGCACGCACAACCTCCCCTTCATCCGGAGCCTGGGCTCCGTGGGCGTGTGCAAGCTGATGGAGTTCGCCTGCCTGATGCTGCTGGTGGCCCTGTCCTTCCTGGGCCCCTTCGGCGAGACCATGGCGCACTTCCGGACGGAGCTGCACGTGGCGCTGTCGCTGTGCATCGGCCTGGTGGCGCTGGTGGTGCTGCTGGCCCACTGGGCGGCGCCCCTGGGCCGCTGGCTGCACCAGCGTCACACCATGCCCCGCGTGGACAGCTTCCTGAACCACGTGGGCGAGGGCCTGGGTACCGCGCGCTCCTTCAAGGGCATGGCGAAGGTGTTCTTCTTCTCCATCTTCCCGGTGTTCGCCTCCGCGCTGGCGTACGGCCTGGCGCTGCACGGCGTCCACATCCCCGGGGGCCTCTTCGCGGGCGCCGTGGTGTTGGGCGCCATCTCCCTGGGGCAGTCGCTGCCGGGCGTCCCGGCGGGCATGGGCATCTACTACTTCGTCACCAGCTGGGCGGCGCGCGCGCTGGGCTCCAACCCGGAGGACGCGGCGGCCTTCGCCACGCTCACCCACCTGGGCACCGTCATCAGCCAGGTGGCGGTGGGCGCCTGGTGCGTGCACCGCTCCAAGCTGCGGATCCGCGACCTGCGCAAGGGCGGCCGGCTGGCCAACGCCGCCGCGCACCACGTGGCGCATGAGGCCGTGGAGCCCGCGCCGCCCTGAGCCGGAAAAACAAAAAGGGCCCCGACTTGTGGTCGGGGCCCTTCGATTACTTCATGCCCAGGAGAGGACTCGAACCTCCATGCCCTTGCAGGCGCTAGACCCTGAATCTAGTGTGTCTACCAATTCCACCACCTGGGCAGGTGGCTCGCGGTGCCTCGCGGCGCCGTGATGGGCGAGACGTATAAAGAACCTCCCCCGCCCGGTCAACACCCTTTTTTCCGCCTACTTCTTCAGCGGCCAGCGGCCCTCGGACTCGAGCTTCCGGCGGATGGCCGGGTTCTCGTCCATGAAGGCGACCAGGGACTCCTCGGTGATCTCCACCGTGACGTCCTCGCCGCCGACCTCCGTCTGGCAGGACAGGCGGGAGTACGGCCGGACGTCGAAGCCCATGTCCAGGCGGTCCATCTCGTCGTCCCGCTGCTCGCTCAGCGAGTCCAGGCCCTTGCGGACCCAGACATGGCAGGTGGAGCACCCGCACACGCCGCCGCAGCTGTGGCCCACCTGGGCCTCGCCCTTCTCGGCGGCGTCCAGCAGGGTGGTGCCCGGGGGCACGTCCACGGCGACCTCGGCCAGGGGGCTCTTGAAGGTGACCTTGGGCACGGCTCAGTACTCCTCCACGGAATGGCCGGACACCACCTGGGTGATGGCGCGGTTCATGACCCGTTCGATGAAGGCCCGGGACGCCTCGTCCAGCGCGTGCAGGGCCTCCTTCACGGCCAGGTAGTCCTTGCCCTGCGCGGCTTCGCGCACGCGGCCCATGGCGGCCTGGATGGCCTCCGGCTCGCCCGCCTGGAGCAGGGTCGCGTTCTCGCGCAGCTGGCGGTCGGCCTCGGAGAGGACGCGCTCTGCCTCCACCTGCTGCTCGCGCAGCTGGCGGGCCTGGATGTCGTCCTCCGCGAAGTCGATGGAGTCGAGGAGCATCTTCTCAATCTCCTCCTCCGACAGGCCGTGGCTGGGCTTCACGGTGATGGCCTGCGCCACGCCGGTGCTCTGCTCCTTCGCGGTGACGGACAGGATGCCGTCCGCGTCCACCTGGAAGCGCACCTCCACGCGGGCCATGCCGGCCGCCATGGAGGGGATGCCGGAGAGCGTGAAGCGCGCGAGGCTGCGGTTGTCCTGCACCAGCTCGCGCTCGCCCTGCACCACGTGCACGTCCAGGCCCGTCTGGCCGTCCTTGAACGTGGTGAACACCTGCGCCGCCGCGGTGGGGATGGTGGAGTTGCGGGGGATGAGCTTCTCCGTGATGCCGCCCATCGTCTCCAGGCCCAGCGACAGGGGGATGACGTCCAGCAGCAGCACCTCGTCCTGGCGGTCGCCGTCGGTGAGGAGGCTGGCCTGGACCGCCGCGCCCAGCGCCACGACCTGATCCGGATCGATGTCGCCCAGGGGCTCGCGGCCGAACAGCTCCGCCACGAAGCGGCGCACCGCGGGCACGCGGGTGGAGCCACCCACCAGGATGACGCCGTCCAGCTCACCCGCCGCCATGCCCGCGTCCTTCAGGGCCCGCCGGCACACCGCGCCCGTCTTCGCGACCAGGGGCTGGATCCACGCCTCGAAGTCCGCGCGGGACAGCGGCTGCGAATGGCCCTCCACGCTGAGGGTGACCTCCGCCGCGTCGGTGAGCGCTTCCTTCGCCTTTCGAGCGGCGACCATCAGCTCCGCCACCTGCGCCGGAGTGGGGGCCTGGACACCCCGCTTCTGGAGCACGTGCTGCGCGATGGCGCGGTCGAAGTCGTCGCCGCCGAGGGCCGAATCGCCGCCGGTGGACTTCACCTCGAAGACGCCGTCCTCCAGCTTGAGGATGGAGATGTCGAACGTGCCGCCGCCCAGGTCGTAGACGGCGAACTTCCCCTGGCTGCCCTTGTCCAGGCCGTAGGCCAGCGCGGCGGCGGTGGGCTCGTTGAGCAGGCGCAGCACCTCCAGGCCCGCGAGCTTCCCCGCGTCGCGGGTGGCCTGGCGCTGGGCGTCGTCGAAGTAGGCGGGCACGGTGATGACGGCCTGCTCCACCTTGCCGGAGAAGTGCGCCTCCGCGCGGCGCTTCAGCGAGCGCAGGATTTCGCCCGACACTTCAATGGGCGTCACCGGCTGACCGCCGGCCACGTTGAAGCGCACCACGTTGGCGCCGGGGGCGAAGTCATAGTGGCCCAGCTTGCGCGTCTCCGGGTCGTCCGGGCTGCGGCCCATGAAGCGCTTCACCGACACGATGGTGTCCGTGGGGGCCTCGGCCGCGAGCTTCCGCGCGCGGGCGCCCACCACCACGCCGCCGTCCCTACCGTAGTGCACGACCGATGGGAGCAGCAGCGAGTCGCCGTCATCCACCGGAACGCACCGGGGCTTGCCCTGGGACACGGACGCCACCAGCGAGTGCGTGGTGCCCAGGTCGATGCCCACCACGTGGCCCTTCGGCTTGAGCGGGTCGTGGATCTGCAGATAGCCGTTGTTGCTCACGCGAGCACCTCCTCCTCGAACGCGTCCACCTGCTCGAGGAAGCGCGTGAAGTAGCGCACCCGCCCCAGCGCGTGCGATGCCTTTCTCACCCCGTCCGGAGAATCCCCGGCGGCCTCCAGCGTACCGAGCGACGCCACGGCCTCCTGGAGCGCCGCCGCCTTGCGGCCCGCCACGTCCTTCGCCATGGCCTGGGCCCCGGGCAGATCCTTCGCCGCGATGGCTTCATCCAACGCCTCGCGCAGCTCCATGACCTCCTCCAGGAACTCCAGGGGCATGTCCTTCTGGGCGCCCGCGTCCTCGCGGTCCAGGTCCACGCCGTGGAGCTTGAGCAGGTAGAAGGCGCGGCGCACCGGGTCCTTCAGCGTCTTGAAGGCCTCGTTGAGGGCGGTGGTGCCCTCCACGGCGGCCAGGCGCGCCTTCGCGTCACCGGGGCCGACGCGGTCCGGGTGCAGCTGGAGCGACAGCTCCCGGTACTGCTTCTCCAGGGCCGGCACGTCCACGGCGTGGGAGCGGGGCAGCCCGAACACGTCGAAGTGGGTCCTCACGGTGCGCACATCCTCATGGGGGAAACGAAAAAGGGGCCCGGCACCGGGCCGGACCCCTGCGGCCCGCTCCCTGACCAACGGGGCGGGCGGGAAGGCCGCTTGGGCTTCAGACGGAGAAGCTCTCTCCGCAGCCGCAGGCGGCCTTGATGTTGGGGTTGTTCAGCTTGAAGCCGGACGCCATCAGCGTCTGCTCGAACACCAGCTCCGTGCCGATGAGGTACAGGTAGCTCTTCGGGTCCACGAAGACGCGCACGCCGTCGCGCTCGAACACCTTGTCTCGCTCGCGGGACTTCTCCGCCCACTCCATGGAGTACTGGAGGCCGGAGCACCCGCCGCCCTTCACGGCGATGCGCAGGCCGGCGTCCGGCGTCTGCCGTTCCGCCAGCAGCTGCTTGAGGCGCGCCACCGCGCTGTCCGCCAGGCCAATGCCCTTGGGGGCCGGCTTGGGGGGCGTCTGAGGGGCCTGGGTCGTCTGGGCCTGCTCGTTCATGGGGTCGTCCTCAATCAATCCTGGAAGAGGTGCCGCGCGGAGCTTCAGGCCTGCCGCGACGCGCGCTTCTTCTTGAAGTCTTCGATGGCCGCCTTGATGGCGTCCTCGGCCAGCACGGAGCAGTGGATCTTCACCGGGGGCAGCGCCAGCTCCCGGGCCACGTCCTTGTTGGAGATGGTCATGGCCTGATCCACCGTCTTGCCCTTCACCCACTCGGTGACGAGCGAGCTGGACGCGATGGCGGAGCCGCAGCCGAAGGTCTTGAACCGCGCGTCTTCAATCACGCCCGAGTCGCTGATCTTCAGCTGGAGGCGCATCACGTCGCCGCAGGCGGGGGCGCCCACGAGGCCGGTGCCGACGTTCGGGTCGTTCTTGTCGAGCGTCCCCACGTTGCGGGGGTTCTCGTAGTGCTCGATGACCTTCTCGCTGTAAGCCATGCGTCTAACGCTCCTTCACACAACGCTTGAACTGATGCGCCATCCGGGCAACCGATGCGCGGCCGGGCGGGCGGGGGGTTCCGTGCCCGGCGGGAAGTCTTGAGG
>NZ_RAWC01000330.1:0-6750 GCF_003611685.1 Corallococcus sp. CA049B
ACCCCGCCCAGCCCATGGGTCGCGGGGGCTCCAGAGCGCCCCTACGCCCGGCACACGGACTGGCAGCAAACATCCGTCAGTGATCACAAGCGCTTGGACAGGCGCCCTTCCCTTCCTGTCCGATTTTGCATGGCCATTGCCATACATTGCCAGCCACAGCAGCCATTGCCACCAGGGCGAGGGTTGTTAGATCAGCCTTGGACGCAGATCAGAGCACCTCGGACTGCCCTACCAAATGAAGTGTGTAAGAGGCGCCCTGACACTAGGTATAGGGGAGCAGGGGATGTTGACGGACCCCACCAGCGATCATATGGATCCGCCCGCCCGGCGGGTGGGCAGTCAGGCCCGGGCCCGGATTCCAGCGGTGGGCCCGCTGGCTTCTGCCCACCCCGGACCATCCCAACGCTGCCGTCCTCGTGCCTGGAAGTGATCATCGGATCCCCTGGGATCTCGCGGCGTTGGCTATTTCGCAAATTTTGCATCAGCACTCTCAGTGAATCTGGAGGCGGGCGGCATGGAGAAGGAACTGAGTGGGAAGCCGGTGGTGGGGGGCAGGGAGTCGCGGCGTGGCGGCCGCGCGAAGGGCAAGGCGGCGACGGCCTCCACGGGGCTGACCGTGGAGCGCTTCTTCACGACGCCGGGCGTGGATCCGGCGGACGAGCTGGCGTGGGAGTACCGCAGCGCGAGCATCAAGGGCGAGGACGGCAAGGTCGTCTTTGATCAGAAGGACATCGAGGTCCCCAAGTCCTGGTCGATGCTGGCGACGAACGTCGTGGCGTCGAAGTACTTCCGGGGCACGCCGGGCACGCCCGAGCGTGAGACGAGCGTGCGCAAGCTGGTGGCGCGCGTGGTGGACACCCTCACCCGCTGGGGTGAAGCGGGGCACTACTTCGCGTCGGCGGTGGACCGCGAGGCGTTCCACGCGGAGCTGACGCACCTCTTGCTCCGTCAGAAGGCGGCGTTCAACTCGCCCGTCTGGTTCAACGTGGGCGTGGAGGAGCACCCGCAGTGTTCGGCGTGCTTCATCAACAGCGTGGACGACAACATGGAGTCCATCCTGGGGCTGGCGCGCACGGAGGGCATGCTCTTCAAGTACGGCAGCGGCACGGGCTCCAACCTGTCCAGCATCCGCGGCAGCAAGGAGCTGCTGGCGGGCGGCGGCACCGCGTCCGGCCCGGTGTCGTTCATGCGAGGCTTCGACGCGTTCGCCGGCGTCATCAAGAGCGGCGGCAAGACGCGGCGCGCGGCGAAGATGGTCATCCTCAACGCCGAGCACCCGGACATCCTCGAGTTCATCCGCTGCAAGTCGAACGAGGAGAAGAAGGCCTGGGCGCTGATTGAAGCGGGCTACGACCCGTCCTTCAACGGCGAGGCCTACGGGTCGGTGTTCTTCCAGAACTCCAACAACTCCGTGCGCGTCACCGACGACTTCATGAAGGCGGTGGTGAACGACGGCCCGTGGCAGACGCGCGCGGTGCGCGATGGCCAGGTGCTGGAGACCTACAAGGCCCGTGAGCTGTTCCGCGAAATCGCGGAGGCGGCGCACCTGTGCGGCGACCCAGGCCTCCAGTACGACACCACGGTGAACGCGTGGCACACGTGCTCCGGCACGGCGCGCATCAACGCGTCCAACCCCTGCTCCGAGTACATGTTCCTGGATGACTCGGCCTGCAACCTGGCGTCGTTGAACCTGATGCACTTCCGCACGCTGGAGGGTGGCTTCGACGTGGCCGCCTTCAAGCACGCGGTGTCCGTGGTGCTGCTGGCGCAGGAGATCATCGTCGGCTTCAGCCGCTACCCCACCGAGCGCATCGCGAAGAACAGCCACGACTACCGTCCGCTGGGCCTGGGCTACGCGAACCTGGGCGCGCTCTTGATGGCGTCCGGCCTGCCCTACGACTCCCCCGCCGGCCGCAACCTGGCGGGGGCCATCACGTCGCTCATGTGCGGCGAGGCGTACGCGACGAGCGCGCGCATCGCGGAGAAGCAGGGCGCGTTCGCGGGCTACGGCAACAACGCGGAGCCCATGCTCGGCGTCATCCGCAAGCACCGCAAGGCCGCGTACCAGCTGCCGGCGGACGGCGTGAGCGCGGAGCTGCACCAGGCGCAGAAGGAGGCGTGGGACGACGCGCTGGCGCGCGGCATGGAGCACGGCTACCGCAACAGCCAGGTGACGGTGCTGGCGCCCACGGGGACCATCGGCTTCATGATGGACTGCGACACCACCGGCATCGAGCCGGACATCGCGCTCATCAAATACAAGAAGCTGGTGGGCGGCGGCATGCTGAAGATCGTCAACCAGACGGTGCCGCTGGCGCTGGAGAAGCTGGGCTACCCGCAGACGCAGACGCAGGACATCATCGCGTACCTGGACAAGCACGACACCATCGAGGGCGCTCCGCACCTGAAGCCGGAGCACCTGGCGGTGTTCGACTGCGCGTTCAAGCCGTCCAAGGGCCAGCGCAGCATCCACTGGATGGGCCACATCGAGATGATGTCCGCGGCGCAGCCGTTCCTCTCCGGCGCCATCTCCAAGACGGTGAACCTGCCGAATGACGCCACGGTGGAGGACATCGAGAAGGCGTACATCGAGGCGTGGCGCAGCGGCCTGAAGGCCGTGGCCGTGTACCGCGACGGGTGCAAGCGCACGCAGCCGCTCAACACGTCGCAGGACAAGGCCCCGGAGGCGAAGCGCGTGGTGGCGGAGCCCGCCCCCGCCGTGACGCCCGAGCCCAAGGCGCTGCGCCGCCGGCTGCCGGACGAGCGGCAGTCGATCACTCACAAGTTCTCCATCGGCGGCCACGAGGGCTACCTGACGGTGGGCATGTACGAGGACGGCAAGCCGGGCGAGCTCTTCGTCGTCATGGCGAAGGAGGGCTCGGTGGTGAGCGGCCTGATGGACAGCTTCGCCACCAGCGTGTCGCTGGCGCTCCAGTACGGCGTGCCGCTGCAGGTGCTGGCGGACAAGTTCTGCCACACCCGCTACGAGCCGAGCGGCTTCACGGGCAACCCGGCCATCCCCATCGCCAAGTCCATCACCGACTACATCTTCCGGTGGCTGTCGCTGAAGTTCCTGCCCACGGAGCCCTGCGCGGACGACGTGGAGGTGACGCCGGTGGAGGAGGCCCGTCCGGAGCCGGTGACGCAGGCCGCGGTGCCGGCCCAGGTGGGGACGCTGCAGCTGTCCGCGATGAACTCGCGCAGCACGTACCTGAACCAGGCGGACGCCCCGCCCTGCCACCAGTGCGGCGCCATCACCGTGCGCAGCGGCGCCTGCTACAAGTGCACGAACTGCGGCACGACGACGGGCTGCAGCTGAGCGCCGCGGCGGTCGTGAGCTGAAGTGAGGAAGGGCTCCGGGGCTTCAAGCTCTGGAGCCCTTCGTGTTTCAGGGGAAGCGATGGAGGCGGGTGCAGATCTCCACGGCCCGGTCCGCGATGCGGCCCAGCTCCTCCAGCATGGCGACCTCCAGGGGCGCGGGGCCGTGCTCGGCGACGAAGAAGGCCACGGGCTGGCCGCGCGAGTGCAGCGGGAAGACGAGCAGGTGGGACTCGGACTCGCCGCACAGCGCGGAGAAGATGGCCTCGTCCTGCGGCGCCTGCGGGGCGCTGAAGACGCTGGGGCTGGGGCCGTTCAGCGCGGAGGTGAAGAGGGACGGCGTGTCCAGGTCCACCTTGAGCGCGGTGACCTCCGGACGGTCGCTGCCCGGGCCCCAGGCACGGCCCACGCGCGCGAGCCCGAAGCTGTCACCCAGGAGGAAGGCCCGGCGGAAGCGGCCCGCGCTGTAGGCCAGCAGCACCTTGCCGACCATGCCCTGTGAGTCCGCGGTGTCGAGCGCGGTGAGGACCTGTTCGGCGGTGACGGCGGGACCGTCCACCGGCGTGTCGGTGGACGCGCTGGCGGCGGCGAGCAGGGCCTGGGCGGGATCGACCTCCGCGGCGGCCTGCGGCTGCCACGGCTGCTGCATGAACTCCCACGCGGAGGCCAGGGCCACGCCGTCCTCGGAGGCAGCGGGCGCGGCGGCGGGGACGTCCAGGTCCACGACGCGGTCCGCCCAGGTGGTCTCCGGGCTGTGGCCCACGGAGCCCTCCCCTTCCCCTCCGCCCTGCCAGCCCACGAACTCCCACGTGGAGGCGAGCTGCATGGGCTCCTCGGAGGAGGAGGTGGGCAGGTCGTCGAGCACGATGGGCGTCCGGTCGCGGACCGGTGCCGGGGGCGCGGCCACGAGGCGCGGCTTCGGCAGGGCCACGGGCTCTTCGGCGGCCGAGGGGGTGGGGTCTTCCGCCTGCGAGGCAGCGGGTTCGGGCGCGGGAGAGGCTGCCGCTTCCGTGGAGGCGACGAGGGCGACCTCGAACTCCGGCGGGACTTCGGCTCGGTGCTCTTCAGCGGGCGCGGGGATCGCGGCGTCGGACTTCGGGGCGGCGGCGACCTGCCAGGACTCGGAGGATTCGGCTTCCGGGGACGCGGCGGGCTTTTGCGAATCTCCCGCCAGGCTGAACTCGAGCGCGTCGGCTTCGGCGTCCTGGGTGGCGGGAGCGGCAATGACAGACGCTTCCGGAGCTTCAGGTGAAGGCTCCGTGGAGACGGACGTCTCCATCTTCGAGACTTCGACGGCGACGGGCGCGTCCGGGATGGCTTCGAGTTCCGTCGCCTCCAGCAGCCCGCCATCCTTCGGAGCGTCAGCGGCTGCGATGGGTTCCTGCGCGGGTGCTTCCTTCGCGCCAGCCGTGGATGCGCCGGGCGCGGCGTCCCAGACGGGTTCCGCCTCGGGAATGGCCTGGGGTTCGTGCGGCTCGGCGGCCATCACCTCTTCGACGTCGAGGACGTCCGCGGCTTCGGAGGCCTGGGGCTTGTGCGGGTCGGCGGACATCACCTCTGCGCCGTCGAGGACATCCGCGGCTTCGGTGGCCGGAGGCGCGTGCGGCTCGGCGGCCATCACCTCTTCGACTTCGAGGATGTCCGCGGCTGCGGCGACCGGAGCCGCGTGCGGCGTGGCGGCCATCTCCTCTTCGACTTCGAGGATGTCCGCGGCTTCGGCGGCCTGGGGCGCGTGCGGCTTGGAGGCCATCTCCTCTTCGACTTCAAGGACGTCCGTCGCTGCGGCGACCGGAGCCGAGTGCGGCTCGGCGGACATCACCTCTTCGACTTCGAGGATGTCCGTCGCTGCGGCGACCGGGGCCGCTTGCGGCTCAGCGGACATCTCCTCTTCGACTTCGAGGATGTCCGCGGCTTCGGCGACCGGAGCCGTTCGCGGCTCGGCGGACATCACGTCCTCGACGTCGAGGACGTCCGCAACCTCCGCAGCGGTCGCGGCGGGCGGATCCGCAGCCACGTCTTCGAGGATGTCGTCGTCGGAGAGATCATCCCCGGTCAGGACCGCCGCGGGCTCGGGCGCCTTCTCGGGGGCGGCCACGACAGGTGCGACGTCGAGCGGCTCGGAACCCGGACTGACGTCGGCGTCGACAAGCAACTCGGCGTCCAGCACCAGGTCGGACAACGACGAACTCGGAGAGGTTCTGGCGGCGTCGGCCTTCAACGGGGCATCCGCGACGTCCGAGGCCACCTGCTTCGCGGAAGATGCGTCCGCGAATGCATCCCCCCACGTTCCTCCGAGGTCCGGAACCGGGTCGCTGGCGGCCGGGACCTCCTCGACGGAGGTCACTGCGGGAGCCGGGGCCGTGATGGCTCGGCTCACTCCGGACGGTCGTCGGGCCGCTGGGGGCCGGGCTCCGCCGGAAGACAGCTCCATGACAGGAATTGAGGCACCCGCCCCATCCTGGGCAATCCCTGCCAGCGAAGGCGAAGCCTGGGCCGTTTGCGCGTTGTCTGGAGCGAGGCTGGCACTCAAGTCCCCAGACAGCCCCTGGGCTCCATTCGCCGGGCCAGACATCATCCCTTGAGCTGTCGCGGGCGACAGACTTCCGGGCGGCACACTCGTCGCGCCTTGGGCCATCGCGGCCGGAGCTCCCGGCGGAGGCACGGCGACAGGACCTGGAGCGGCCGGACGCGACAGCGGAATGCCAGGCGGAGGCGCGGCGACACCCGGCGCGCCAGCGGCAACCGGAGGCACGGCTCCGGTTGGAGGCCCTTGCCGCGGCGGAGCACCCGGAGGAAGGGGCTGGCCACCCGCGACGACAGGACGTCCCTGCATGGCGTTCGGCGGCACTGCGCCCGGAGGCCCCATTGGACGCGCACCGGGAGGAGCCCCGACACCGGGAACCCCAGGAGCGGTCGGAGGACGCTGTCCCGGAGGAACAGGCCCCGCACCACCGGGAGTCATCATCACCGGCGGGGGCGCTCCCGGCGGAGGCCGAGGCGCCGCTCCCGGAGGCATGCCCGGAACTCCCGGCGGAGGCCCTGCGCGGACCATGCCCGGAGGCATCGGCGCACCGGGAGGCATCGGTGCGCCCGGAGACCCCACCGGTCGCGGCCCCGGCGCACCGGGAGCGGCGGGACGCATGCCCGGAGGCGGCGTCTTCGGGACAGCGGGGATCCCCGTCGCGGAAGGTCGAACCGCCGGAGGCACGGGACCCGCCCGCCCGATCATCCCGGGAGGCTGCGCACCCGGCGAAGGCGCCGCACGCGGAGGCATTCCGGCACCCGGCGGAACCGCTCCAGGCGCGACTCCCACCGGCGCGGCGCCCGGCGGAACCACTCCAGGCGCGACTCCCACCGGCGCGGCGCCCGGCGGAACCGCCCCAGGCGCGACTCCCATCGGCGCAACCACAGGCGCGCCCGGAACCACCGGCC
>NZ_RAWC01000331.1:0-6735 GCF_003611685.1 Corallococcus sp. CA049B
GCTCCATCGCGAAGGCCGGCGTGCCGCGCAGCGTCTCCGGCTCCATCGGTTCGCTGTTCAGCGTAATGGGGTCGTCGATGCCGCCAGCGTCCTGGGCCATGCGGTCCCCGGCCTTGCGGCGATCAATGTGGATGTCGCGGTCGAGCAGGCTCGGGAGGGGGGCCACCGCGGGTGGGCGCGCGGCATTGGCGGCGCAAGCGGGGCAATCTCCGACCGGCGGCAGCGAGGCGCCGCACTTCAGGCACTTGGACAACGGATCCTCCCGGTGACGCGGACAACCGTCGCCATGAAAGGCCGCATTCAGGCCTGTAGCAAGAAAAGGACAAGCCCCCGCCGGCCCCTCGCCCGAGGAACCGTCAGGGGCTCGTTCGCGCCATCACCACCCTCCCTCAGGGGACGGTGCGTGTGGGGCGCCTCACGCTAGGCGTGGACGCGGCGCCGTCCCGCTGCTCCCACCAGGAGAAGCACGACGATGGAGCCCACGACCGACATGATGATGCCCGAGGCGTGCAGGTCGAACAGCCGGCCATCGCGCTGGAAGAGCGAGCCGATGAGGCCGCCCACCAGAGAACCCACCATGCCCAACAGGGTCGTGGCCACCAGCCCCATGCTCTGCTTGCCCGGCAGGATGGCCCGGGCGATGAGGCCCGCGATGAGACCGATGATGATGAATGCGATGATCCCCATGAGAGTCTCTCCCGTGTGAGGGACCCGCCAGGTCCCGAATGGCAGAAACGTAGGAATCACCACACGGATCCGTGACCCGGGATGCAGGGAGGGACTGTCCGCCCGCCTGCTAACCGAGCGACCCGTCCAGGTGCTGCATCACCACGAGCGCCGCGAGCGCCGCCGTCTCCGTGCGCAGGATGCGCGAGCCCAGCGTCACCGGCCGCGCGCCCAGCCCTCTCAAGCCGTCCACCTCCTCGCGAGCGAGCCCGCCCTCGGGGCCAATCACCAGCGCCACCGGCGTCCCCGGCGCCACGCTCCGGAACGCCTCACCCAGCGGCACCGCGGACTCCTCTTCATCCAGCACCAGCAGCAGCGTGCCCGGCGTCAGCGCGCGCGCCGCGTCCAGGAGCGGCCGGGGCGGGTGCACCACCGGCACATCGTCGCGCCGGCACTGGCGCGCGGCCTCCTCCACAATCTTGGCCCACCGCTGGGTGCGCTCCTCGGCGCGCTTGGGCTCCAGCTTCACCACGCTGCGCGCCGTGGCCACCGGATGGAACGCGGTGGCGCCCAGCTCCGTGCCCTTCTGCAGCACCAGCTCCAGCTTGTCGCCCTTGGGCAGCCCCTGCAGCACGCGCATCTCGCGCGCGGGCGGCGTCACCCGCACGGCCCCCAGCACCAGCCGCACGGCCTCCGCGCTCAGCCCGGTGACGCGCGCCTCGAAGGCGCGGCCCTTGCCGTCGAACACCTCCAGCGCGTCGCCGTCCTCCAACCGCAGCACGTGGACGAGGTAGTGGCGGCGCTCGCCCGTGAGCGTCACGTCGGCGGGGGCGGGGTCGGGCAGGGGAACGAAGAGGCGGACCACGGCGGCTTCCTTGAAGGGGAGGGCGCCCGGAGGATAGCCCTCCAGGCGTCCAGAGGTTCCCTTTCCGAGACCCGCGAGCGCCCGGCCCTGTCCCGTTCCTGCTATGGCGCGCCCTACGCCCATGGCCACCCTCGTCATCGAGTCCACCCGCTCCGGCTTCGTCGAATCCCTCCACACCGTGTCCGTCGCGGTGGTGAGCGCGGAGGGCACGCGCGTCGCGTACGCGGGCGACCCGGAGCGCGTCACCTTCTGGCGCTCGGCGGCGAAGCCCTTCCAGTCGCTGCCCATGGTCCAGGACGGCGCGGCGGACCGCTACGGCTTCGGCCCGCGCGAGCTGGCGCTCTCCTGCGCGTCCCACTCCAGCGAGCCCGTGCACCGCGCCCTCGCCATGCAGATGCTGAGCGCCTCCGGCTGCGAGGAGCGCCACCTCGCGTGCGGCCCGCACCCGCCGCTGTCGCCCGCGGTCGCGGAGGAGGCGCTCAAGGCGGGCGTGGTGCTCACGCCCCGGTGGAACAACTGCTCCGGCAAGCACGCGGGGATGCTCGCGCTGGCGCGGCACCACGGCTGGGACGTCCACGGCTACGCCAGCGACGGGCACCCGGTGCAGGAGCGCATCCAGGAAGAGATCGCGAAGTGGACGGGCCTGCCGAGTGACGCGCTGGTGAAGGCCGTGGATGGCTGCCTCGCCGTCTGCTTCGGCCTGCCGCTCAGCGCCATGGCCACCGCGTGGGCCCGCTTCGGCGTCTCGGAGGCGCCCGCCGCGCGCCGCCTGCGGGAGGCCATGCTCGCGCACCCGGAGCTGGTCGCGGGCAGGGGCCGCGCGTGCACGGACCTGATGACGGCCTTCAATGGAGAGGCCGTGGTGAAGATTGGCGCGGAGGGCGTCTACTGCGCCGCGCTGCCCCGGGCCCGCCTGGGCGTGGCCGTCAAGGTGGAGGACGGCGACGCCCGCTGCGCCGCGCCCGCGCTCCTGGGCGTGCTGCGCCTCCTCGCGGAGCAGCAGGGCCTGTCCCTGCCCATGACGGGCCTGGAGCACCACGCGGAGCCGCGCATCCTCAACACCCGGAGCGAAGCCGTGGGCTCCCTGCGCGCGGCCGGGACCCTCGCGTTCGTCTGAGGCCCGCTGTAGCGCGGAAGGTCACACGCGCCGGGCACCCTGTAACCGGCTCCGCTACAGCCGCGCCCGCGTCCCTTGGAACTCCGAGGACTCAGCGGCAGGCACGCGGACTGCAATGCCCGTCCGGCACACGGCGGGACTCGCGAGGTCCTGACGCCAAGGGGGAAAGCCTCGCGAGTCCAGATGGGGTCGGGTGGGCGAGCCTTCGCGTTCGCTGCCCGACCCCCTCTTGTTTCTAGCGCTTCAAGTCGATGCGCACCCACTCGCCCTGCTGCGCGCCCTCCAGCACGGTGCACCCCAGGTTGCGGTACGCGGCCTCCACGTCCGCGCGCTGGTGCGCGAGCACGCCGGCCAGCACCAGCCGGTCCTTCGCCTTGGGCACGATGAGGGGGGCCAGCTCAATCAGCGTGTTCGCCAGGATGTTCGCGAGCACCAGGTCGAAGGTGCCGGGGACTTGCGTCAGCTCGCGCCCGGAGATGTCCAGGTCGGGCGTCTGGTTGTCCGCGCAGTTCTCCTGGGCCAGCTCCACGGAGATGGGGTCGTTGTCGGTGCCCACCACGTGGCCCGCGCCCAGCTTCTTCGCCGCGATGGCGAGCACGCCCGTGCCGGTGCCCACGTCCAGCACGCTCGCGCCCGGGTGCGTGGACATGAAGTCATCCACGGCCGCCAGGCACAGCGACGTGGTGGGGTGGTCCCCCGTGCCGAAGGCCATCTTCGGCTCGATGACGAGCGTCACCTTGTCCGCGGGCGCGTTCGCCACGTCCCAGGGCGGGCCCACCCACAGGCGGCCCACCTGCACGGACTTGATGAGCGACTTCCACTCGTTGCTCCAGTCCTGCTGGGGCTGCTCGTCCAGGGACAGGCGCGCGGTGGGGTGGCTCTCCGCCACCGCGTCGCGGGCCTCCTCCGCGCTCTCGCGGTCCTCGAAGTAGGCGACGACGATGGACTCGCCCTTCGCGGGGACGCGCACGCCCGGCATGGCGGGCGTCTCCGTATCGCGGACCTCCAGGCCCAGGGCGCCGGCCTCATGGAGCAGGTCCTGGAGGATTTCGGAGGCCTCCTCCGCGATATCGACGGTGAGTGACAGGTAGGTCTGGGACATGGCGCCCCTTCTACCGCACCCGGTGCGGCGTGGAAGCGCCGTCGTCGTGACGCTTCCACGCTCGCGAGGGGAGGACCTACGGCCCGACGATGGCCATGGCCATGCGGTCGAAGTCGATGACCCGGCGGGCCACCTCCTGCACGTCCTCCGCCGTCACCTTCGCCACGTGCTCGGAGTAGTGCAGGAAGTTGTCCAGCCCGATGCCGTAGCAGGTGTCCAGCGCCAGCAGCGTCGCGCGGGCGCTGTTGCGCTGCAGGTCGATTTCATACGCCCCGATGATGTGCTGCTTGGCGCGCTCCAGCTCCGCGGCCGGGATCGGCTCGTCGCGGATCCGCTGCAGCTCGCGGCGCATGCCCTCCACCGCCGCGTCCACCTTCTCCGGGCTCGTGCCCATGTAGACGGCGAAGTAGCCGGGCTCCAACCCGTCCATGGAGAAGCTGCTCACGCTGTAGGCCATGGAGCGCTTGTCGCGCAGCTCGATGAAGAGGCGCCCGCCCTGGCCCGACAGCACCGTGGACAGCACGTCCAGCACCACCCGCCACGGGTCGCTCATCCGCGCCGCCTGGAAGCCCAGCACCAGGTGCGTCTGCGCGCGCGCGAGCACCTGCTTCTCCGTGCGCGGAGCGGAAGGCGGCGCTTCCGGCCGCACCTGCTTCGGGGCCACCGCGCCGCCGCGCGACTTGCCGAAGTACTCGTTCGCCAGCGCCCGCACCTGCTCCACGTCCACGTCGCCCACCACGCTGAGCGTCATCTGCGACGGGTCCATGTGCGCGCGGTGGTACGCATGCAGCTGCTCGGGCCCCAGCGCCTCCACGGACGCCTTCTCGCCCATCAGGGACATCCGGTACGGGTGCTCCTGGTAGAGCGTGCGCGAGAACAGCTCGAACGCCACGCTGGACGGCTTGTCCTCGCGGGTGAGGATGTCCTGGAGCAGCAGCGCGCGCTCCCGCGCCACCTCCTCCTCGCGGAAGGCGGGGTTGAGCAGCACGTCCGCGAACAGCCGGAAGCCGGGCTCGAAGTAGCGCGACAGGAAGTCCGCCTTCAGGCTGATGGAGTTGCGGCCGCCCTGGCCGCTGATGTTGCTCACGTACAGGTCCCCCAGCTGGCTGATGTCATCCGCGCTGAGCGTGGTGGTGCCCTTGGTGAGGGTGCGGCTGAGCAGCGTGGTGATGCCGTTGTCCGCGGGCGTCTCGTAGCGCGCGCCGCCGACGAAGGCCGCGCGCATGGAGAACAGGGGCACGTGCGGCTCCACGCGGATGATGAGCGTGGCGCCGGAGGGCAGCTTCTCCTGCACCACCTCCGAACGCGCGGACGCGATGGCGCTCCGGGCCGGCCGCGGCGGGGCGTCCGGGGGACGCTGCTTCGCGGCGCGCTCCGGAGGCGTGAGGCCGGGGCTCTTCGCCGCCTCATCCAGCGCGGCGTGCACGTGGGCCTCCGTCAGCTCCGCGGCGGGCGGCACCAGCGCGGTGACGACGGCGTGCTCCAGCCGCAGGTACTTCTGGGCCACGCGGCGCAGGTCCTCCGGCTTCAGGTTGCGGATGTCCTCCAGGTAGCGGGCCTCCGACTCCAGGCCACCGGGGGTCGTCTGGTACGAGCCCAGGTTGCGCGCGGTGCCCTGCACCGTCTCCTTGCGGTAGACGGACTCCGCCTCCACCACCGCCTGCACCGTGCGCAGCTCGTCCAGGGGCACGGCCGTGGTGCGCATCGCCTCCAGCACGCGCGCCGTCTGCGTGAGCGCCTTCTGCACCTGCGTGGGCGGCAGCGTCAGCGACACGGAGAAGATGCCCGGGTCCTTGGGCGTGTACGCGGACGCGTGCACGTCGTTCACCAGGTGCTGGCGGCGCTTCACCTCGCGCACCAGCCACGACGAATTGCCCTGGCCGGCGATCATCGCCAGCACGTCCAGCGCGGGCACGTCCGGGTGCTCCAGCTCCGGGATGGCGAAGGCCAGGTGCAGGTAGACCTCCTTCACGTCCTCCGTCTGGACGAGCACGCGGCGGCCCGTGGGAGGCGGGTCGCGCGGACGCTCCACCGGACCCGCGTAGGGCCGGCCCCAGTCACCGCCGAAGATCTCCTCCACCCACTGGCGCAGCTCCGCCTCGTTCAGGTCGCCCGCGACGGACAGCACCAGGTTCCTGGGCGTGTAGTGCCGGTGGTAGAACTCCAGCACCTTCTCGCGGGTGAAGCTGCGCACGCTCTCCTCCGTGCCGATGACGGGCAGCCGGTAGGGGTGCGTCTGGAACGCGGTGGTGAACAGCCCGCGGGACGCGCGGCGCGAAGGCGAGTCGTAGCTGCGCTTGATCTCCTCGCACACGACTTCGATTTCGCGCGCCAGCTCGTCCTTGTCGAACGCGGAGCGGCGCACCGCGTCCCCCAGGATGTCCAGGCCCGTGCGGGCGTACTGGCTGGCGATGACGATGTGGTAGACGGTCTGGTCGAAGGACGTCCAGGCGTTGATTTCGCCGCCGTGCGCCTCGATGTCCCGGGCAATCTCACCGGGCCCCCGGCGCTCCGTGCCCTTGAAGAGCATGTGCTCGTGCAGGTGGGCGAGTCCGGCCTGGTCCGGCCTTTCGTCCGCGCTGCCGGCCTTGACCCAGACCTGGAAGGCCGCGACCTTGGCGGCGTGCTGCTCCTCGAAGACGACGGTGAGCCCGTTGGGCAGGGTGTAGCGGATGGCCATAGGAGTGGTCCGAAGCTGTCATCCCCTGCCGAGGAGAGGCAAGGCGAGGTGTGATGTTTGCTCCATTGGCTAACGTCCCGCCCCCTCCACGTCGAGCGGACCGTGCCGTCCGCCTCCCACCAGGCAGGCGAAGCGGCGCGGTTTCCATCGCGTAACTGGTGGAAACCCCCCGTGGTCGGTAACCTGCGACACGCACATGCCGTCTCCCCCGGACGAGGCGGATCCGCTCGCGGACCTGAAGGAACTGCTGGATGAAGGCGACGCCCCCGTGGCGGCGCCCGCTCCGGCCCCCACCAGGCCGCTCG
>NZ_RAWC01000332.1:0-6695 GCF_003611685.1 Corallococcus sp. CA049B
CCACCATTCCCGCCAGCTCCGGCAGCGAGCTGGTGCGCCCGGAGGACGCCCCATGCCCCGGCGCGTCGTACGTCACCACCGAGAAACCCGCGTCCACCAAGGGCTGCACGAAGGCCGTCAGCTGCCCGCCATAGCCGCTCCACCCGTGCACCAGCAGCACCCGGGGACCCTCGCCCCAGCTCCACACCGCCACCTTCTCACCCTCCACCCTCAACACCCGGGGCAGCCCCCGCGCCAGCACCGCCTCCGCCGTGCGCGAGCGCCGCGGCCGCTGGGGCGTCAGGAACAGCTGCTCCGACCACTCCGCCGCGAGCCCGGGCGCCACCGCTCCCAGACTCCGCGCCGCCGCTCGCACACCCCACAGCGCCATCTTCGTCCGAACGTTCGTGCTATTTTCAGCCATGATGAGGTCCTCCTCGAAGGACACGGCAACGACAAGGTCAGGAAGTGGGGGTGCGCGCGGCGGTGACGAGCGCGTCGAAGGCCCGGCGGGCTCGCGCCTCGGCCTGGGGGTCCCGCATCAGCCGCTTCGCGTGGTGGAAGCCCAGCATCACCGCGTACTGATCATGGGCGAACTGCTCCACGTCCAGCGCCTCGCGGAAGTGCCCTTCCGCCACGGCGATGCGCGCGGCCTGGGCCAGGCAGTCCAGCCAGTCCCGCTGCCCCTGCACCAGCGTGTCCCTCGCGGGCCCGGGTGCGTCGTCCAGCTCCGCCGCCGCCGCGACGAAGATGCAGCCGCCCTCGAGCAGCTTGTCCCGGTCCCACGTCAGCCAGCCGTCGAAGAGCGCACGCACGCGCGGCTCGCCGCGGGCCCTGCCCAGCGCCGGGCGGATGACGCGCTCGGTGAAGACGACCGTGGCCGCCTCCAGCACCTGCACCTGCAGCTCCGTCTTGGACTTGAAGTGCGCGAACAGGCCGCTCTTGGAGAGGCCCAACTCCTCCGCCAGCCCCCCGATGCTCAGCCCCTGCAGCCCCACCCGGCTCGCCAGCCGGACGGCCGTCTCCAGGATGGTCTGATGGGTGAGCTCGCCCTTGCGCATGGGCACTTCATAGGACGGTCGTGCTTTTTCCGCAACCGCTTCGCACGCCCCCCCCAGCGCGGACCTCCTGGCGATCCACGTCCGCCAGGAGGCCTCTTCCGTTCGTTTCAGGAACAGCCCCCGCGAGCCGGGGGCTCCTTACTCACTGGTAGATGCACTGCCCCTGGATGCACTCGAACTTCCAGTTGGCGCACCTGCGCCCACAGCCTCCACAGTTGTCGAAGTCGTCCATGACGTTGATGCATGCCCCATCACACAGGGCTTCACCGCTGCCGCAGGTGGGGGTGCAGACGCCCCCCTCGTCCGTCGCGCCGCTGCAGTTGTTGTCCACGCCGTCGCAGACCTCCGAAGCTCCGGGATTCATGGACGCGTTGGAGTCATCGCAGTCACTTTCGTTGGAGACGAAGCCAGCAGGCGGGAAGCACCCGGACCAGGGGAGGAGCGGATTGCCGTAACCATCACCGTCGACGTCGTAATACCAGGTGCGGCCCGCGTTCTCGTCCACCCTTCCATTGCAGTTGTTGTCCTGGCCGTCGCAGAGCTCCGAGGCTCCGGGCGAGATGCTGGCGTCGAAGTCATTACAGTCATTGACGTTGTCCACGTAATACTGGGGCGCCGTGCACGACTGCCACGAGAAGATCCAACTGCCATAACCATCGCCGTCGCCGTCGTAGTACCAGGTCGGCTTCACGCCTTCGTCCACGGACCCGTTGCAGTTGTTGTCCTGCTCGTCACAGGTCTCCGACGCCCCGGGCGAGATGGCCGAATTGGAGTCGTTGCAATCGCCGGCGCTCGACACGAAGCCTGACGGCCTCGAACACCCCTGTGACGAATGGTTGGTGGTGCCATAGCCATCACCGTCGGCATCCCGGTACCAGATCGGAGCATCTTCGTCCGCGGACCCGTTGCAGTTGTTGTCGATGCCGTCGCAGTAATCGTAGGCACCCGGATGGACATACATGCTGGAGTCGTTGCAGTCGCCCGCGTTGGAGACGTAGCCCCACGGCTGTGAGCACGCCTGGACCGACTGGTTGCCGTTGCCATAACCGTCGCCGTCGGCGTCGCGGTACCAGGTCGAAGCATCTTCATCCAGATACCCGTTGCAGTTGTTGTCAATGCCGTCGCAGTAATCGTAGGCACCCGGATTGACATACGGATTGGAGTCGTTGCAGTCGCCCGCGCTGGAGGCGTAGCCGCCGGGCTGCCAGCATTGCTGGACCGACTGGAACCACACGCCGTAACCGTCGCCGTCGCCGTCGTAGTACCAGGTCGTCCCGGCGCCATCATCCACCGCACCGTTGCAGTTGTTGTCCACGCCGTCGCACGCCTCCGGCGCCCCGGGCGATATGGCCGGGTTGGAATCATTGCAGTCGCCCGCGTTGGCGGCGTAGCCCCCGGGCCGCGAGCACGTCTGGACCGACTGGCTCCCGATGCCGTAACCGTCGCCATCCGCGTCGCGGTAGAAGGTGGGCATCACCCCCTCGTCCACCCCGCCGTTGCAGTTGTTGTCCACGCCGTCGCAGACCTCCGAGGCTCCGGGCCGGATGCTCGCATTGGAATCGTTGCAGTCGCTGGCGTTGGCGACGTAGCCAGAAGGCTGGCCACAGGCCGCGGCGGAGAGGCCCGGATTGCCGTAGCCATCCCCGTCGGCATCCCGGAACCAGAGGCCGCCCACGCCTTCGTCGGACTGGCCGTTGCAGTTGTTGTCCAGGCCATCGCAGACCTCGGACGCACCGGGAGAGACGTTCGCCCGGGTGTCATCGCAGTCCGTGTCGTTGGCCACGTACCCCGCGGGCTGGGTCCCGGCCTGGACTGAATCACTCGCCTTGCCGTAGCCGTCCCCGTCCGCGTCGCGGTACCAGAAGGCGCAGACGCCCTCGTCCACCTGTCCGTCGCAGTTGTTGTCCTTCCCGTCACAGACCTCCTCGGCGCCGGGCTTGAGCGCCGCGTTCGTGTCATCGCAGTCCAGGGCGCTGGAGACGAAGCCCTCCGGGAGCGCACACGCGTTCAGGAAGTCGGCGGGGTTGCCGTGACCATCTCCATCCTGATCCCGGTAGAAGATCCGCAGCGGCAGGCCCGGCTGGACGTACTTGACCAGGGCGGGCGACAGGCTGCCCGTGCCCAGCTGCCCCTGGCTGTTGTCACCCCAGGACCAGACGATGGGACAGCCCTGATACTCCCAGCGCTCGAAGTGGACCGACAGGCCGTGCCGCGCACCGCCCGCCACGAGCGCTACGGAGTCCACCTGGACATAGGTCTGCCAGTAGCTGTCCCAGCGCCGGGCATAGTCGGGCGTGGGCCGGAGCAGCTGCGTGCCGTCTCCCAATTGCCCGGACTCGTTGGCGCCCCAGCTCACCAGGTTTCCGTAGGGGTAGCCCTGGACGAACAGGCTGAAGTGGTCACCCGCCGCGATGTAGCCGCCGGCGGCGGTGTCCGGGACGAACCAGGGAGTGGAGAGGACCTGCCCCGTCAACGGAGGCTCGCTGACGACGAAGTCCCGTCCACCCTGCCCCGAGCCATTCAAACCCCAGCTCACCGCGTGCCGGGGGACCTCGTTGTCATAGAGGATGGAGTGGAACTCACCCGCCGCGATGGCCGCCGTCACCCAGGTACGGATCAACGTCGGCGTCAGGACCGGGGCGGAGCTCGCGCCCGTGCCGACCTGGGCGAAGTCATTGCGTCCCCAGGCCCAGACCCGGCCCGTGCGGCCCAGGGCCAGGACGTGGTGTCCGCCCGCCGCGACCGAGACGATCTTCGTGACGTCGGCGGGGTCCGTCAGGTCCGACGGCGCCTGCGGCAGATAGGGATCCCCCGGCGCGAGCGCGGGAATCACCACCTGGACCGGCGTGGGGTGGGCATTGTCATCCGGGCCCGCCAGCGGCTGGCCCAGCTCGCCGTGCGAGTTCTGTCCCCACGCCCACACGGAACCATTCGCATCCACGGCGAGCGAATAGTCCGAGCGCGCGGCGATCGCGGTGATGCCACTCAGGAGGGGAACCTGCGTCGGCACCAGCACCCGGGCACTCGGGTCCAGGCCTCCCGCCTGTCCCCGGTCGTTGCGGCCCCATGCCCAGACATGACCGGTCTCATCGAGCGCCAGGGAGTGGCCGCTGCCCGCCGCCACGGCGGTCATCCGCCTGGGCAGGGTGATGGGCAGCGGCGTCGCCTGGGGTACCGCGCTGGTGACACCTCGCCCCAGCTGTCCGTCCGTGTTCTGTCCCCAGCTCCAGACCACACCATCGGTCCGGACGGCCAGCGAGTGATACGCGCCCGCCGCCACGCCCTGGATCTCCAGCCCGTCCACCAGCCGGTCTTCGTGGGCCTTCATTGGCGGCGGGGCTTCTGGCGCCATCTCGTTCAATGACTCACCACAGCCCACGCCCAGGACGAGCAAGGCCATCACGCACCACCCACGCGGTGCGTTGTATCCACTCAAAGGATGTCGATTCAACGGAGCGGCTCCTGATACACCCCGGCATCCCCCGTGCCTGGGTGTGATGTCTTGAGAGAGATTCCTTCCGGCGTGGACGCGGCTCGACCCCCAGCCGCACGACGAGATCCCGCCAGCAGCGGGTCCAGCACAGAAGAGAATGGAGGGACTTCGTGCCCGTGCGGTTCCGTCCTTCAGGGCCTGAAGTCTTTTTTACTCTGTGTTGGTTTTTCTCGGAAATCAATAGGCAGCACGTGCATCCCGGGGGTGTCGCAACCTGCCCGGGAGGTCACGTATGACAACACATTTGCTCCGTTGGGCCGCGTCGGACCAAGGTTGGCTGAAGGAAACCCATGCCCCCTTCGGGGACGACCGCTTCGCCCGGTCCCACGTCCACCTCGAAGGACTCACCGTCAACGGCTCGAAGCACATCGCGGTGCCCGTCTACGGCCCGCGCTAGCACGTACTGGAGCGGTTGCGCGGATCAGCCCTTCCGCGCCCTTTCACGCTGGATAGGATGCGCCCATGCTCCTTTCCAGGAACGACTTCCTTCCGCGCGCGGAGGCCACGCTCGCCCGACTGGACGGTGCCCTCCGGGATGCGCTCTCTCATCAGGGCACGCCCCGGGTCACGACCCTGGAGAGGGCGTTCCCCAAGGACGCGCCCCTTCAGCCCGCCGCGCTCGCGAAGGCGCTGTGTCCCGGGCCCGTGTCGCATGTCGGCCTGGCCGCCCTGGTGATGCGCGAGTCCCTTGAGCCCGTGGACGCCGTACTGGATGCGTCGCTGTCCAAGGCCACGGTCGTGACGGGCAACGCGAAGGCCCTCGGCTCGCTGCTCGTCACCTGCCCCCTCCTCGTGCTGGGCGACCTGGAGGTCGATGGATTCCTGGACGACTGCGGACCGGATTCGACCATCGTGGTCCTGGGCCGCTGTGTCGCAAAGGGACTGCGGACGTCGGGGAACTTCCTGGTCCTGGGCGATCTGGTGGTCCGGGACGTCATCCAGGGCGTCTACAACGATGAGAGTCTCATCGTTGCGGGCAACCTGGAGACGCGCTTCCTGGATGAGAATGATCACGAGGTCGCGTGCTACGGAGGGCTCCGCACGGAGCATCGCTTCGAGAACGGGCGCTCCGACGAGGAGGCCGCATTGTGGGCCTCCGCCTTCCTGGTGCCCGGCCTGTGGAACATCGACCTCGGCGAAATCGACCACGGCGAACTCTTCGAACGCATCCGGCGGAACGAACCGGTCTTCACCGAAGCACGCGGCTGATTGAGTCCATCGTCAGTCAATGACAGACAGTGGCCCCTGGCCATCCGTGCGGCCGGCCTTGGTGACGCTTCGCCGCCGCGCGATGAGCCCGCGGACGGAGGCCTGGAGCACCCAGCCCAACGCAACCAGCCCGGAGAGCAGCCCCACCGAGTCCCCGATGCGCGCATACAGCGTGGGCACCCGGCCCACCGGTAGCTCCGCGCGCAGCACGCGCTCCTCCGCCGTGAAGTGGTCCAGTTCGCCATACACGCGCCCGTAGCCGTCCACCGCCACGGACAGCCCCTGGTTCACCTGCCGCACCATGCTGAAGCCCTGCTCCACCGCTCGGAACACCGCCTGCCGCGTGTGCAGCGGACTGATGCCCTTCCAGTCGCTCGACGGCAGCAGGAGCAGTTCGAGCCCCCGCTCCGACGCGCTGGCGAACACCGCCGGGAAGTCTCCGTCGAAGCAGATGGCGCCTCCCAGGACTCCCACGCCAGGGGCATGGCTCACCGCCGGCTCCGCGCTGCCCGGGATGGAGTGCTCCGCCTCCCACCCCGGCACCGGCCGGGACTTCACGTAGCGCCAGGCCACCGCGCCATCCGGCCCCACCAGGATGAGCTCGTTGCGCAGCAACCGCTCCGCCTCGGGCGTCATGCTCGCCACCGACATGCCCAGCCACACGCCCCGCTCGCGCGCCAGCGTGCTCCCTCGTGCGATGAGCGCCTCCAACTCCGTGGCCAGCACCACCGCGTTTCCCTCGGACCAGAGGAGGAGCTTCGCCCCCTTCGCGGCCTCCTGCTCCGACAGTCGCAGCAGCTCCTCGTTCACCGCGCTAGAGGCCTCGGCGAAGGTGCGCCAGTCCTCATCGGCGAAGACCTCGCCCTTCATGAGCCGGGACAGCCCCGCCTCGCGGCCCGTGGCCACGTCTCCCGCCACCGTGATGCCCGCCACCCGGACGGGCTCGCCCACCC
>NZ_RAWC01000333.1:0-6678 GCF_003611685.1 Corallococcus sp. CA049B
TGCTGCTCGTGGGGCTGAGCGCGCCGGTGCTCCTCTTCGCCGGACGCACCCTGTCGGAGTCCTTCTCCGCCTCCTTCCTGCTCGTGGCCATGGAGGCCTTGGACCGGCCGGACTCCGGCGCGGACGCGCGCGTGCGCCGGGCGGGGCTCGTGGGCGGCATGGCCCTGGGGCTCGCCGTGGTGACGCGCTACCCGTCCGCCCTCTTCGTGGTGGCCGCGCTCCTCTGGCTGGCCGTCGCCCGGAGGTGGCGCCTGCTCGCCTTCACCTGCGTGGGAGGCGCGGCGGTGGCGGTGGGACTGGGCCTGCTCGACTGGGGCACCTGGGGCACGCCCTTCCACTCGTTCCTGGCCTACGTGGACTACAACCTCCTCTCCGGGAAGGCCGCCGCCGCGTTCGGCGCCTCACCGCCGGACTTCTACTGGGAGCCGCTGCTCCAGGCCGTGCCCCTCTGGGCCTGGGCCGCCGTGCCCCTGTCGCTGGCCCCCCTGCTGCGCTTTCGCGCGCTGTCCCTGCCGCTCACCTGCGCGGCCGTCTACACCGCCGTCCTCCTGGCCACGCCCCACAAGGAGGAGCGCTTCCTCTACCCGGCGCTGGTGGTGGCGTTGCTCGCGGCGGCGGCCCAGCTGGCCGCGTCCATCACCGCGCTCTTACAGCCGGGCCTGAGGAGCGGGGCGGCGGTGCTCGCGCTGGCCCTGGGCTTCGTGCATGGCCGCGGCTTTCCCTCCAGCGACCTGCGCGCGGACCAGTTCCGCGCCATCGTCCGGGCCACGCGAGGGGACGCGACGGGGCTGCTCATCGTCAACGAGGGGCTGTGGGGCTCCGGGGGCTTCTTCTACATCGGCAAGAACATCCCCTGGCGCACCTGCGACTGGCCCCGGGACGCGGCCTTCCAGGCCTCCATCCGCGACCGGGCCTTCAACCGCGCCGTCACCTTCGAGGGCCGGGCCCTGCCGGAGCTCCAGGCCGCCGGCTTCCGGGTCGTCCGCGAGGTGGGGCGGGAAACCCTCCTCGTCCGCGACTGAAGCGAAGCAGCCAGTCGGGCAGGGGAGGGCAAGCCCGCAAAGCCGAAGCGCCGGCATCCCCGGAGGGATGTCGGCGCTTGCGGTGAAACAGAACGGCCGGGACACACGCGGAAGTACGCTACCGTTGCTTCCTTCCGGACCTGGCGGGGTTCGCGCCCCCACGTTGTCCCGACCACAAAATCCGTACTGCTGCTTCGAAAATAACAACGGAGAGGGTGGGATTCGAACCCACGATACCCTTTCAGATATGCACGCGTTCCAGGCGTGTGCCTTCAACCGCTCGGCCACCTCTCCAATCACGATGGAGCGGAGAGCGTAGGATTCGAACCTACGGTACCGTTACCGGTACGCCTGATTTCGAGTCAGGTGCCTTCGACCACTCGGCCAGCTCTCCAGAGTATTCAGTTTTCACGTCGCTTCGCGCGCAAGCGCTCGAAGAACGTCTTGAGAAGCTGGCGACTGTCTTCCGCCAGGATACCGCTTGTCACTTGAAGCCGGTGGTTGTGCCTGGGCTCTTCCACCAGGTTGTACAGCGAGCCGACGGCACCCGCTTTCGGATCCATTGTACCAAAGACGAGTCGGGTGACACGAGACTGAACCAGCGCACCGGCGCACATCGCACACGGTTCCAGCGTCACGTAGAGGGTCACCCCGGAGAGCCGCCACGCATCGCGTGCTTTCGCTGCTGCTGCCAGCGCGAGCATCTCAGCATGAGCAAAGGGGTTTCGGTCGCATTCACGGCGGTTGTAGCCCGTGCCCACGACGTTTCCGTCCAGCACCGCCACCGCACCCACCGGAACTTCACCAAGTGAAGCCGCTTCCCGCGCGAGCTCTAAAGCCTGCTGCATGAAAGCGATGTCGTCACTCATGTTGCTTGCGCGCCTGAGAAGAAGTGGCGCTCCCTGGAGGATTCGAACCTCCGGCCTTCGGATTCGTAGTCCGACGCTCTATCCAGCTGAGCTAAGGGAGCATTTCTTCCGGCTGCTGCTTTACATCAAGTGGCGGAGAGAGAGGGATTCGAACCCTCGATACCCTTTCGAGTATGCAGGTTTAGCAAACCTGTGCCTTCAGCCTCTCGGCCATCTCTCCAACTCTTCTCTGTCAAAGAACCGCGAAACTCAAGCTCAAAATCGGAGGCGGTAGGATTCGAACCTACGGAAGGCTTTCACCTTCTGCGGTTTTCAAGACCGCTGCCTTCAACCGCTCGGCCACGCCTCCACAGCAGGTGCCGCTCGGTTCCCGGCGGGCCAACCGCGCCCGTGGGGCCGCCCTTCTACATCATTTCTTCCGCGTGGCAAGCGAGATGTTGGCCCCTTTTTACGTCCGGGGCCCCATCCCCCTGACTACAGGGGGCGAAGTTCCTTCAGCCCGCCCATGTACGGCACCAACGCCTCCGGGATGGCGACGCTTCCGTCCTCCCGCTGGTAGTTCTCCAGGATGGCGATGCTCGTGCGCCCCACGGCCAGCCCGCTGCCGTTGAGGGTGTGCACCATCTGGGGCTTGTCCCCCTTCTGGGGGCGGAAGCGGATCTTCGCGCGGCGGGCCTGGAAGTCGCCGCAGTCCGAGCAGGACGAAATCTCCCGGTACGCGCCCTGGCCGGGCAGCCAGACCTCGATGTCGTACGTCTTGCGCGCGCCGAAGCCCATGTCCCCGGTGCACAGCAGCATCACGCGGTGGTGCAGCCCCAGCCGGCGGAGGATGTCGCACGCGTCGTCCGTCATGGCCTCCAGCTCTTCCAGGCTCTTGTCCGGCTGGGAGAACTTCACCAGCTCCACCTTGTGGAACTGGTGCTGGCGGATGAGGCCGCGCGTGTCGCGCCCCGCGGCGCCGGCCTCCGCGCGGAAGCACGGGCTGAAGGCGCAGTAGCGGATGGGCAGCTGCTCACCCTCCAGGATTTCGTCCGCGTGGTAGTTCGTCACGGGGACTTCCGCGGTGGGGATGAGGAAGCGCTCGGGGTCGCCGGACGTCTTGAAGGCGTCGTCCTCGAACTTGGGCAGCTGGCCCGTGCCCATCATCGTCTCGCGCAGCACGAGGTAGGGCGGGAGCAGCTCCGTGTAGCCCTTGGACGTGTGCACGTCGATCATGAACGTGACGAGCGCGCGCTCCAGCCGCGCCAGGGCGCCCTTGTAGAAGGTGAAGCGGCTGCCGGACACCTTCGCGGCGCGCTCGAAGTCGAGCATGCCCAGCGACTCGCCCAGCTCGAAGTGCTGCTTCGGCGTGAAGAGGAGGTTGGGCTTCTCACCCCAGGTCTTCACCTGGACGTTCTCGTCCGCGCTCGCGCCCACGGGGACGGAGTCGTGGGGCACGTTGGGGATGACCAGCAGGATGCGGTTGAGCTCCTCCTCCACTTCCTTGAGGCGGGCCTCCTTCTCCTTGATCTCCTGGGAGACGCCGCGCAGGTCGCCGCGCAGCTTCTCCATGGCGGACGGGTCCTCCTTGGCCTTGCGCTTCATCTCCTCGTTGGCGGCGTTGCGGCGCGCGGCCAGCGCCTCCATGGAGACATAGAGGTCGCGACGCTCCGTGAAGAGCGTCTGGAAGAGGCCAAGGTCCAGGCTGCCGCCCCGAGTCTTCAGTCGGGCGACGACCGCATCGAAGTTCTGCGCAACGTTCCGGAGGTCCAGCATAGGGGCTCGCCTTGTAGTCATCCCGGGCGTGGGCCGGCAAGGCTCACCACGCGCCGGGTGCTCAGGGCCGGACGCCCGGAGGGGTGGGGCTAATGTTCGAGGTCGTAGATTTCGTCCTCGATGTCCTTCTTGTCCGCCGCGTCCGGCTTCTTCACCAGGTACTCCTTGAAGGCCGTGATGGCGTCCTTGCGCTTGTTGCGCTCCTTGTAGGCGAAGCCCAGGTAGTAGAAGGACTGGGCGTTGTCCGGCTCGGCGGTGGTGGCCTTCTTGTACCAGTCGATGGCCTTGGCGTACTGGGCCTGCTCCGTGAAGGCGCGAGCGACCTTGTAATAGACGTACGTGAGCTTCGGATCCGCCTTGAGCGCCGCCTGGTAGCGGCGGACGGCGTCATCCCAGCGGGCGGCGTTGAAGAGCACGTCGCCCATGGCGCCCATCACCCGCGTGCGCTGCGGATCCGCCTTGAGCGCCGACTCGAAGGAGGCGATGGCCTCGTCGAACTCGCCGCGCTCCAGGTGGGCGTGGCCCAGGGCCTCGTGCGCGTCCGCGTAGGTGGGCTCCAGCTCCACGGCGGCCTTCCACTGCTCGATGGCGTCCGGCAGCCGCTTCGCGTCGCGCAGGATGACGCCGTACGCGTACTTGTAGTCCGGGCGCTTGGGCGCGCGGTCCACGGCGGTCTTCATGCTGTCGAGCGCCTGGGTGTACTCGGAGCGCTTCGCTCGCACGAGGCCCAGGTAGTAGAGCGCCTCGTGGTTGGACGGCTCGTTGCGCAGCGCGAGGCCCAGGTTGCTCTCCGCGCCGGCCAGGTCGCCCTTCTCCAGGAGCACCGCGCCCAGGGTGATGGGCGTGGTGATGGAGCGGGGGTCCTCCGCCTTGGCCTTCTCCAGCTCCGCGGCGGCCTCGTCCAGCCGGTGCAGCCGCCAGAGGACCAGGCCGCGCTGCAGCCGGCCGTCCTTCAAGAGGTGCGGATCCAGCTCCAGGGCGCGGTTGGCCTCCGTCTCCGCGCGGGTGGCGTCGCCGTTGAGCAGGGCCACGCGCGACAGGCCCAGGTGGGCGTCCGCCAGGTTGGGGTCCAGCTGCACGGCGCGGTCGAACTCCTGCTGCGCGAGCAGGCTGTTGTTCTCCGCGAGCGCCAGCTCACCCAGGCCCGCGTGCACGCCCGCGTGCTCCGGGGCCTGCTGCGCGGCGGCCTCCAGCAGGGCGCGCGCGTCCGCGTTGCGGTGCTGCCGGAGGTACAGGCGGCCCAGGTACAGGCCCGCGTCCACCAGCTTCGCGTCGGCGGCGTTGGCGCGCTTGAAGTGGCCCTCCGCCTCCGTGGGCTTGTCGAGCGCGTCCTCGATGCGCCCGTAGAGGTACGCGATGCGCGCCTCGTTGGGGAAGCTCTTGCTGGCGGCCTCCACGGCGGTGAGGGCGTCCTGCATCTTGCCCGTCATCACCAGCGCGGTGATGTGGCCGTCCACGAACTCCAGGTTGTCGCTGTCCTCCTTCGCGAGCGAGGCGTAGAGCGGCAGCGCGCTGTCGTAGTCACGCTGCGAGCGCAGCACCTGGGCGAGCTGGGCCTTGATGAAGTCGGAGTTCGGGTTGTCCTTGAGGGCCTCCTTCAGCTCCGCTTCCGCTTCCTTGGGCTTGAACTGCTGGAAGAGGGCCATGCCCTTGAGGCCGCGGGCGCGGGCGCGCTCGGCGGGCCCCAGCGCGTCCTGGAGCTTCAGGGCGCTCTCCACGGCCTGGGCGCCCTGCTCGATGTTCGACTTGCGCACCAGCAGCTCCACCGCGGCCAGCTCCACCGCGGAGGCGGCGTGCTGCGGATCCGCGGCGAGCGCTTCAGCGTAGGCCTTGGCGGCCTCGTCGGCCTTGCCCTGCGCCTGGTACAGGTTGCCCAGCGCGTGGTGGGCCTTGGCGGACTTCGCGTCCTTCTCCAGCACCTTGGTCAGCGTGGCGACGGCGTTGCCGATGTCCTTCTGCTGCGCGTAGGACTCCGCCAGGAGGAAGGAGAGCTCCAGGTCGCCCTGGTTGTCCTCGCGGACGGCGGCGTCCCGCAGGCGGGCCTGCACCTCCGCCGCCTTCCGCTGGGTGAGCGCGATGCCGGCGGTGGTCTTGATGACCTCCACGTTCTTCTCACCCAGGAGCTCGATGGCCTGCATGTGCTTGCCGCAGGCGGTGAGGTCGGCGCGCTCTCCGTCCGCGTAGCGGCGCTGCAGGTAGGCGACGGACTGGCACCAGAGGGCGCGGACCTCCGGGTACTCCTTCTTCGCCAGCACCTGGGCGCTCTTCTTGCGCGCTTCCTTGTAGCTGGCGTAGGTGTCCGACAGCAGCCCCTTGCGCGCCTCCTCGACGAGCTTCGCCTCGGCGGAGCCCGCGGACACGCGGGCCGGGAAGAACTTGTTGCGGCCGAAGGCGCCGTAGCGGCTGGCCTCGAAGCTGGCGCCGGTGCCCAGCACGAGCACCGCCACGCCCGCGGCGATGATGGCGGGCAGGCGCTTCTTCCACTTGGCGTCGGAGGCGCTGCGGTCCACGACGGACACCGCGGCCATGCGGCCTTCGTAGAGCTGGCGCAGCCGCTCCATGCTGGCCTGGGGGTTGGCGGGGTCCGCGGCGCCCGCCGTCTCCGGAGCCGGCGCGCCCGGGGTCGCCGCGAGCGGCACGGCCTTGGCCGGACCCTCCATCAGCCGCTGGATGGCGGCGGCGAAGACGGGCACGGTGCCGATGGCGGACCACGCCTCCGAGTCCGGCGACACGTCCTCGTTGCCCAGGAGCTGGCCGTCCTCGAGCATCTTGACGATGACGCCCTCTTCGAACGGGCCGAACATCTTCCCGGAGCGGCGGCGCACGTGGAAGCGCTTCACCTGCACGCGGCCACCGGCGTCCTTGCCGGCGCTGTCGTCGATGAAGCTGAGCATCTCCAGGCCGTCCGCGGGGCCCGCCGAGGCCGACTTCGGCACGCCCGACTTCGACTTCGCGGACGACGGCACCCTGCCCGTCCCCGCGCAGCCCGCGCCGGAAGACGCGTTCACCTTCGACATCAACGACCCGAACAA
>NZ_RAWC01000334.1:0-6642 GCF_003611685.1 Corallococcus sp. CA049B
CGACGCGCGTGGCGCCCCTGGCCCACTCCGTGACGCACACCGAAGCGCTGCGCTCCGAAGTCGCCCGCATGGAGCCGCAGGCCGCGGCGCACGGGGGAGCCGTCTCCGCGCCCGTGCCACAGCAGGCTGAAGCTCGCGCGCCTGTCTCGAACCCGGCGCCGCAGGCCGAAGCCGTTCGCCCCGCGCCGGTCACGTTCGCCTCGCCGCCCCCGGCGATGGCGCAGGCGGAGGCCCCCCGGGGCGCCCCGGTCACCTTCGCGGGCCCGCCTCCCGGAGTACAGTTCGATGGACGGATGGGCGTTCAGGCCCTCCGCATGCCTTCCGAGGCCGAGCCCATGACGACGTACGCTGCCGTCCAGGCCTCCACCGTCACCACCACCGAGACGGTGGCCCGACAGGAAGCCGCGCCCGCCCCCGTCGAGGTGCAGACGCCCGCGCCTCCCCGCGAGGACGACTCCGAATCCCGCCGTGAGAAGCTCAAGGCCCGCCTCAAGGCCGTGCGCGAGAACCCGCGCCCGGAGCCGCTGCCCGCCACCGTCGCGGAAGCCGGCCAGCGCGCCGTGGAGCGCATCACCCACCTCCAGGCGGAGCTCACCAAGGTCAAGGCGGCCAACCTCACGCTCACCCAGGACCTCGAGGTCGCCCGCCGCCAGGCGGAGAAGGCCACCGAGGAGGCCCGTCTGCGCATGGACGAGGCCCGCCGCCTGTCCGCGGAGATGGAGGGCCGCGTGAAGCTGCTCGCCGACCTGGAGCGCGAGCTGGCCTCCCTGGAAGGCGAGCGCGACGAAGCGCTCCTGTCCCTCCAGGAGTCCCGTCAGGCCCTCCAGGCCGCCGCGAAGGAGCACGAGGCGCTGGAGCAGGTCGTGACCAAGGGCAAGCTGGCCCTGGCCGACAGCCTGGCGGAAGAGGAGCGCCTCGCTGTGGAGTTGGAAGGCGCCAAGGACGAGTCCGCCTCCCTGCGCCGCGCCGTGGAGACGCTCCAGGGCGAGCGCGACGTGCTGGCCCAGCAGGTCGCGTCCCTCACCGCCGAGCGCGCCGAGCTGCTGGAGGCGCGCAAGGCCCTGGAGTCCGTGCACCGCGCCTTGAGCCAGGCCACGGTGCGCTGAAGGTCCCTTCGCCTACTTCGCGTCCTTCGCCACGCCCGTGGGCTTCTTCCCGGGCCCCACTGCGGCGGTGAAGGACGCGGGCAGGGCCGGGCGCTGGAGCGACGCGACGTCCACCCGCGCGAGCGGATCCGCGTCCTCCCGCCGCGCCTGGAGCAGGTCGGCGATCCGCTCCTGCCGCTCGTCCATCACCGCGTCGAACAGCACGGCCCTGGCTCCCGCGGCCTTCAGCTCCTGCGCGATGCGCGCCCACAGCGCGCGCGTGTACGGCCAGTTACGGAATCGGGCCTCACAGCCAGGAGGAGCCGGAGAGGCCCGTGAAGCAGGCGGCCCTGCGAGCCGTCGCAGCCCCTGGCGTCCGCCGGCCGACGACTGCACGTCTGTTGCCGTTGGATGGAGGCCCCCAACCTTCATGCCCATGGGACCCGAGGCGGTGAAGCCCACCGCCCGCGTTCAATGCCTGTCCCTTCCCAGAAGGAGTCACCCCGTGGCCTTGGACCTGTTCAAAGAAGAGGGCACTCCCGTCGAGCGCCAGTCCTTCACCTGGAAGGACCTGGTGCGGCGGCCCTACAGCAAGATGGACGATGACGCGTTCACCCGGACGCGCGTCATCCTGATGAACGGCATCGAAGCGGACGCCCTGCGCATGAAGCACATCTTCGCGCGGCTCAACCTGGAGCTGCGTCCGCACCTGGCGCTGGTGCGCCGCGCGGAGCACCACCAGCAGACGCTGGTGAACTGGCTCACGCCGCCGGACCAGAAGGTCATCGAGACCACGCTCGGCTTCGAGCAGCTCGCCATCGAGGTCACCGCCAGCGTCGCCATCCACGAGCCCGACCCCTATCTGGCCCAGACGTACCGGTTCGGGATGCTGGAGGACTTCGACCACCTGTACCGCTACTCCGCGCTCTATGACCGGCTGGAGGGCCAGGACCCCAACAACATCACCCAGTCCTATACGGACATCATCCCGGGCCGCCCCACGGCCGTGGAGCACCGCCATCCGCTGGATGACCTGCGCCGCCCCTACGACCGCAAGACCGCGGATCCGCTGTCCAAGCTTCACGCGATGACCATCACCGCGGCCGAGTTCCAGACGCACGACTACTACATGACCGTGGGCCCCACGTTCACGGACCCCGTCGCGCGGCAGCTCTACGCGGAGATCGCCTCCATCGAGGAGCAGCACGTCACCCAGTACGGCTCGCTGATGGACCCCGGCGAGTCCCTGCTGGAGAAGTGGATGCTCCACGAGGCCATGGAGGTCTACAACTACTCCTCGTGCCTCGCGTACGAGACGAACCCGCGCATCAAGGAGGTGTGGGAGCGGTTCGTGGACTACGAGCTGGGACACCTCCACTACGTGATGGAGCTGTTCAAGAGCCTGGAGCGGCGTGACCCCGCGGAGGTGCTGCCCCGCACGCTGCCGGAGCCCATCGCGTTCAAGGAGCACCGCGAGTTCGTGCGCAAGGTCCTCTCGCAGGAGGTGGACCTGCGCTCCGACGGCACCGAGTACGTGGACAAGTCGCGGCTGCCGCCGGACCACCGCACGCTCGTGTACCAGTCCCAGCTGAACTCGGAAGGGTCGCCCTCGGAGACGGCGGCGGCTGGATACAAATGGAGGCCGGGCACGGAGCTCGCCGCGAAGGCGGAGCGCATGGGCTCGGTGCTCGAGGGGAGGAGGCTGCAATGAGCAAGGACACCATCGCCGACGTGGGGATGAACCGCACCGGCATCAAGACGTCACCCGTGGACAGCAAGGACATCATCGCGGAGGCGGAGCGCGCCCAGCCCAGCAGTCCGGGTGACGCGCAGGCCATCGCGGAGGTGCGCAAGCAGTACATGCGCGAGTCCGGTGACGGCCTGGGCCGCGTCCCGCCCCCCTCCAGCCTCAAGGGCATGGCGAAGACCGCGGTGGACATGCTCAAGGGCGGCAAGCCCACCGTGTTCATCGACAAGCTGGGGGAGCGGCTCGCCTTCGAGCGCAGCGGCGTCCGGCTCTACGAGGGCGCGCTCGCCAAGCTGGACGTCTTCGGCGGCTGGGAGGGAGGGCCGTCGCGGGAGCTGCTCACGAAGATAATGGATGACGAACTCAGCCACTTCGCCCTCCTGACGGAGGCCATGGAGAAGCTGGGCGCGGACCCCACGGCGATGACGCCGTCGGCGGACCTCACCTCGGTCATCTCCATGGGCGTGCCCGCGGCCATCTCCGACGCGCGCACCAACCTGCGGCAGGCCATGCAGGCGCTGCTGGTGGCGGAGCTGACGGACAACGCGAGCTGGGAGCTGCTCATCGACCTGGCGCGCGGCCTGGGCCATGACTCGCTCGCGGACCGCTTCCAGCTGGCGCTGGACGCGGAGGCCGAGCACCTGGCGCTCGTGAAGGGCTGGCTGGCGGCGGGCGTGGCCACGGAGGCGCGCGCGCCCATGGAGTCCGCGTCCGTCCCCGCGCAGCCCTGAGCAGACAGCCGGGCAGGCAGGCGGACGTGGCAGGCCGTTGTGCGAGGACACAGCTTGTGGGCTCGCACGACGGCTTCGTTACGTCTGGAGGCAACGATATGCAGCTCAGCGAGCTGGGTGGCTCCGAGGGCCTGGAACACAACGCCACGCTCAACCGTGAATCGCTGGTGGCGCTGGGCGCCTTCGGCGCGCTCACCGCGGGCGCGGTCTTCGTCGGCGCGCGGAGCACCCGCGAGGCCGTGGAGAGCCGCTGGTACAGACAATTGAAGAAGCCGCCCTACCAGCCGCCGCGGCAGGCGTTCGGGCCGGTGTGGACGGCGCTCTACGGGCTCATCGCCGTCTCCGGCTGGCGCATCTGGGGCTCACCCGCGGGAGCGGAGCGCTCGCGCGCGTTGGGCCTGTGGTTCATTCAGCTGGGGCTCAACGCCGCGTGGTCCCACCTGTTCTTCCGCAAGCGCCAGCTCAAGGCCGCGGCGGTGGAGAACTGGGCGCTCCTGGGCAGCATCGCGGCGTATACCGCCGCCGCCAGCCGCGTGGACCGCAAGGCGCCGTGGTTCATGGCGCCGTACCTGGGCTGGGTGTCCTTCGCCAACGTGCTGTCGACCGACATCGCCCGGCGCAATGCCTGACGCCGGGCGCGCTCTCCTCGCGCGCTAGTTGCGCATGCGCGAGGGGGGAGCGGCGTTGAAGGACAGCACCGCGGCGAAGTAGCGCGCCTGGTTCTCCGAGGTGCAGCGCACCTCCTGGATGCGTCCGCCGACCTTCACCCGGACAATCCACCCGTCGTTGTCCTGGCTGACCGGGGACTCACTCTTCATCGTCATGTTTTCCATGGCTCATCTCCCTCCCGTGCACCCGGGTAGAGCAGGGGGCGTGCCAGGGATGGGAAGCGTGGGATTCCAGCCCTTTGCATGCAGCCTTCGTCCGGGGCGGAGAGGCGGGGCTGAAGTTCTTTCAGGGGGGCGGCCGCGGCTTCAGTGAAGGTGGCGATCAGGCCACACCTGCGGGAGGGCGGGCTGCACGGAGGCGAGTGTCGGCAGCGCGACGTAGAAGGTGGACCCCTGGCCTGGCGCGCTCTCCACCCAGATGCGGCCGCCGTGGCGCTCCACGATGTCTCGGCTGATGTAGAGGCCCAGGCCCAGCCCGCCGTAGGAGCGGGTGGAGGCGTTGCGCGCGCGGAAGTAGCGGTCGAAGAGCTGCTGCTGCTGGTCCTCCGGGATGCCGATGCCCGGGTCCGTCACGGACAGCACCGCGACGTCCTCCGTCAACGACAGCCGCACGCGGATGGTGCCGCCGTCCGGGCTGTACTTGAGCGCGTTCTCCAGGAGGTTGGAGACGACCTGCTCCAGCCGGAATGTGTCGCCGTGGACGGAGATGGGCTCCCGGGGGTGCTCGAATTCGAAGGTGTGGTTGCCCTTCTGGCCTTCCATGCCGGCGAGCGTGTGCTCCACCAGCAGGTCGAAGCGGGTGGACTCCGGGTGCAGGGCCAGGCGGCCGGCCTCGATGCGGGACGCGTCCAGCAGGTCGTTGATGAGGCCGGTGAGGCGCGTGAGCTGGTGGCGTGCGTGGCGCAGCACGCCGGGGTCCAGGTTCTCGCCGCGCTCCAGGCGGCGCTCCAGCGTGGCCAGGCGCAGGCTCAGGGGCGTCAGCGGCGTCTTCAGCTCGTGGCTCGCGATGGAGAGGAAGTCGTCGCGCACGCGGATGGCCTCCTGGGCCTCGCGGTACAGGTGCGCGCGCTCCTCCTCCGCGCGGCGGCGCTCGGTGATGTCCTCGATGAGGACGCCCACGCCCAGCACGCGGCCGTCGGGGGTGCGCACGGGATAGAGGTTGCCCCGGAACCAGCGCCGGGGGCCGGGGGCGCCCAGGTCCTCGTCGGAGGTGGACTCCTGGTCCACCAGGGGCTCGCCGGTGCGCAGCACGTAGCGGGGCCCCTGCTCCGCGATGGCGCCCGGCTCCCCGAGCAGCTCCGGCAGCGTGTGTCCCGGGTGGTCCTCCGCCGGGATGCCGTTGATGCGCGCGAGCGTTTCATTGACGCGCACGTAGCGCAGGTTCGTGTCCAGGAAGCCGATGCCCACGGGCGCGCCGCGGAAGAGCAGGTCCAGCTGGGCCAGGTTCTCCTCGCGCTCGGCCTCCACGCGGCGGCGCTCGGTGATGTCCTCCACGATGCCGACGCCGCCCTCCACGGTGCCGTCCTCCGCGTAGCAGGGGGCGAAGCGGATGCGCACCGGTATCTCCTTGCCGGTGGTGAGCGAATGGTAGACGCCTTCGTAGTCGCAGGGGCGGCCGGCCAGTGACTCGCGCACGCAGGTCATGATGCCTTCGTCGCGCAGCGTGAGCAGCCGCAGGCCCACCAGGTTGCGCTTCGACGTGCCGATGAAGCTCGCGAAGAGGTCGTTGCACGCGGTGATGACGGGGTTGCGGTCGAAGTGGAAGATGCCCAGGGGTGCGTTCTCCACGAGCAGCCGGTAGAGCCGGTCCACCGTCTGCTGATGCGAGGCCACGCCGGAGCCACTGGAGATGTGCTCCACCGGCTCCTCCAGCGAATCGATGACCTCATGCAGCCTGCGCAGCGTGAAGACGATGCGCTCATCTCCGTCCAGGCCGGTGGCGCCCACGGTGACCTCCACCTGGAGCTCCACGCCGTCGCGCCGCCGGGCGAAGACGCGCGTGGGCCGCCCGCCCAGCGCCTTGCGGCGCGACAGCAGATAGCGCGGCAGGCTGAGGCCGTGGAAGCGGTGCAGGCGGGGCGGGAAGAGGTCGGTGACGGGCCTGCCCACGAGCTGCTCGCGGTCCCAGCCCAGCAGCCGCTCCGTGGCCGCGTTGATGTGCAGGATGCGCTCATCCGGGCCGCACGCGATGAAGGGGTCCACCGCGGCGTCCAAGATGGCTTCCAGCTCCCGTGCGGCTCCTGCGGCCATGCTTCGCTCCTGGTGGGAACCGGCACGCGCTCTCTTCGCCACGTGGCCGGCCCTGCCGGGAGGTGGGGCTCCCCGGCGTTGGCGGGCGCGCGTCTTGGCGCCCGTGCGCGTTCCCTTTGCCTACAAGTACACACTGTGAGCCGGAGCGGCGCGGTGACGCG